>JAWKUA010000003.1:300000-408655 GCA_041398785.1 Planctomycetaceae bacterium
GGTGGTGACGGTCGCACCCGTACCCGAATCCATCCGGGCGATGGACAAGTGGCAGGGCATCCAGTCGATCGGAATGGTCTGGCGCCACCGCGAACCGGTTATACCGCGAGCGGGGGAAAATGAGGGAAGCAGGCTCGTGGCAGTAAGAGTTGTGAAAAGCACCAGTGTCCGCCGCGGCCAGTATAATTCCGGCAGTCCGCGAGCGATCCCGGAAACCGACAGCGTGACATTTTTCATCAGCAGCCTGCGACCGACGGCCTCGCTGATTTCCAAATACGTCAGCAGACACTGGACGGTTGAAAACTCGCTGCACTGGACCCTGGATGTAACTTTTACCGAGGACAAAAGCCGGATTCGCAAGGGCACTGCGCCCGCGATCATGGGCGGCCTGCGGCGTTTTGTCCTGACACTGCTCAAGCGCGACACTTCGCTGCCCAAAACAAGCCTCAAGCGAAAACGACTACGCGCCACACTCAGCACTGACACCCTCGAAGCCATTCTGTTCGGAAATTAGCCACCTTCCAAATGCGCCGACCCTGTGTGCGGCGGCCAGTGGCAAACAGCACGCCGATGACAATCGGCAGCAAGTACTTCCGCGATCGCCGATCCAGCGGTTCGGCCATCTGAGTTGTCCATTCGCGAAACCTTCGGGGCAGCGTCCATGCAGCCATCGGGGCTCTCCGGTCAGGCAGGTTGTGATGTACCGCGTGATACCGCGAGAGCCCCGTTCTCTTCCAGACCAATCCTCCCGCGCCCCCGCCAACCCATCATCCCCACCACCGACCCCAACGCTCACCTGGACTATCGAGATCTCCGAAAGTGCAGGGCTGTTCACAGAAAGGCAGTGAACTCAATGGCATCACTCAGCCAGGAAAGTCCGAAGCGGTGGCGAATCCTGTTCAGGGATCTCGGCGGCACGGAAAAGCGAAAGCAGATCCGGCTCTACAACGTCACGAAGAAACAGGCGGAAGGCCACTTCCGCCACATCGAAAGCATCATCAGCACTCGCTTGCAGGGTGTGCAACTGACCGAAGTCGACGCCGTCTGGCTCGGCGGCCTTCCCCCGCCATGCATGCTCGCCTTGTACGCCGGCCTGGCAGAACCGAGAATGGAGCCCGAAGCCGAGCCGGCTGCCCAGGTTCCCGCTGAAGGACTATCTCGATGAGTATCTGGCGGCCGGACTCACCACGAAGGGCGATCCCGCAGCCGAATCGACGCTGCTGAAATGGGCAGGCACGATGAAGTTCCTCGGTGAAAGTGTTCGGGCGAAACGGCTGCTGGATTCCATCTCCAGCGAAGACGCCTACCAATTCCGGAAGTGGCTCGACAACCGACGCATCAGGAAGACGACCACCGGCGGCCCCAAAGGTCAGCCAATGCTGGAAAACGGGAAGCGAAAACACATCGACAATGCGAAGGTCTTTTTCAACGCCGCTCTGCGACGCGCTGATCGACAGGAATCCGTTCGACCATCTCGTTTCCAGCACGAAAAAGAATCGCGATCGCGACCACTACGTCTCCCGTGCAGAGACGGAGCAGATCATCGCCGCCTGTCCGGATGACGAATGGAGGCTGCTGGTGGCACCGTGGCGCTACGCCGGCCTGCGGAAGATGGAAGTGTTCGAACTGACCTGGGGCGATGCTGTTCGACAAGGGCAGGATGCGAGTCCATTCGAAGAAAACAGCGGGTCACGACGGCAAGGACATTCGCTACGTTCTGCCGCGCGACGTTCAAGTTCACCCGTCTGTGGTTTTCGAAGCGGCATTGCCGGATGGAAAACGAAGCCTTCCGGCAGACATGCCGATCATCACTCGCTTTTCAAAGTCGAACAGCAATCTCGACAAACCGTTCCGCAAAATTCTGCACCGGGCGGGAATCGTGCCGTGGCCAAAGCTGTTTCAAAACCTGCGAGCCAACTGCGAAACCGACTGGCTGGACGAAGGCCATCCGGCACACGTGGTGGCTGCGTGGATCGGACATTCCGTGAAGGTCCAGCGAGCCAGCTACGCTCAGATCACCGAAGGCCACTTCGAGAGGTTCAACAGCATGATGCCCGCCGTTGCAAAAGCGCAAATAGTGGCACAGAATCGGACGGAATCGACGATTCCCGAAAGGACTCGAAGGGAACGCCACTACCGACTTCAGCCGGAAAAACACAGCACTCTCAGTCTTTTTCCAGTCGAAACGCACATCAACGACTACCGGAGGCGGGACTCGAACCCGCACGAGGTATTACCCTCACTGGATTTTGAATCCAGCGTGTCTGCCGATTCCACCACTCCGGCTTTGCGGGTCGCAGTATACCCGTGACGTCTCAATCCGCAACGATGCCTGCTGCGGTGAGAGGGTTCGGCGCGGTGCTGTTTTGCGAAGCCGCCGATGCTGGCCGGGGGCAATCAAAACGCAGAACGCTGCGGCGGTGCTTGTGGTTTGACAACAGTGATGGTCGTCGCCACGCTGCTTCGCCCGTTGTCATCCAGTGTGTGGTCTGTGGTGCATGTTGTTTCGAATTACGAATTTGCGAGTCGCCGTCGAGCAGCCTGAACGTGAGCTGCTGCACGTGCTGGCAAAGCGATTGAACGTGGCCGTCGCGGATCTTCGTTCGATGCGAATTCTGCGGCGAAGTCTGGATGCCCGGCAGCGCGACAGACTGCAGTTCGTGTATTCGGTGGCGGTGGACGGACCGGATTCTCTTTCGAACCGAAGCGCAGGCGACTTTCGAGCGGAAGCATACCAGCCGGAGTCGTTCTTTGATCCCGATCCTGGCGGGCAGCCGATGACCTCACAGCCGGTCGTTGTGGGTTCCGGGCCCGCGGGACTGCTGGCCGGCTATTACCTCGCGACAAGGGGCTATCGGCCGATTGTTCTGGAACGAGGACAGCCGGTGAAGGATCGCGTCCCGGCCATCCGGCGATTCGATTGCGGCGGCGAACATGATCCGGAGAACAACTACCTGTTTGGCGAGGGCGGCGCCGGCTGCTTCAGCGACGGCAAACTGACGTGTCGCATCACCGGGCCGGACGTCGACTGGGTTCTTCAGAGTTTTGTCGACTGCGGTGGCCGTGAATCACTGATCTACGAGCATCGCCCTCATCTGGGCAGCAACAGACTGCCGCTCATTTGTCGCAACTTTCGACGAAGGACGGAGTCGCTCGGCGGGGAATATCGCTTCGGCTGCCGCCTGGAGGGTCTAAGGATTACAGACGGCCGGCTGACGGGAGTAGCAACGTCGAGCGGGCTGATCGAGACGAATCACTGCGTACTGGCAATCGGCCATAGTGCCCGCGACACTTACCAGATGCTGTTTGACGCCGGACTGCCGCTGCGAGCCAAGGCGTTTCAGCTTGGGCTGCGAATCGAACAGCCTCAGGCAACGGTCAACGACCACAAATACGGCCGTCCCGAATATCTGCCGCTGCTGGGAGCCGCCGACTATTCTCTGGTGGCGAAGGGACCACGCGACCTGTTTACATTTTGTATGTGTGCCGGAGGAGTTGTGATTCCCAGCGTGTCCGAGCCGGAGATGTTCTGTTCCAACGGAATGAGCAACTCCCGGCACGACACACCATTTGCAAACAGCGGGCTGGTAGTGACTCTGAAACCGGAACAGTTCGGCAGCGATCATCCGCTGGCCGGAGTCGCTCTGCAGCGGCAGTACGAATCGGCCGCGTTTCGGCTCACGGGCGGAACGTACTACGCTCCCATCCAGCGGGCGATCGATTTTCTGGAAGGAAGAACTCCGGCAGCCGGCGAGAAGCTGGCGTCGTCGTATCATCGCGGCACGGCGGTTCGAAATCTGTGTGAAGTTCTGCCACCCGTGATTCTGGAGGCCGTGAAACGCGGTCTGCCGATCATGGACAGCAGGTGGCACGGGAAGTTTCTGAAAGACGCGACACTGGTCGGACCGGAGATGCGCGGAAGTTCGCCCATTCGCATTGACCGTGACCGGCAGTCGTTTCAGGTTCCCGGGATGACGGGCATCTATCCCGTGGGCGAAGGCGCGGGCTATGCCGGCGGTATCGTAACAGCGGCGGTCGACGGTCTGCGGGCGGCCAGAAAAATCGTGGAGGTCTTTGCAGCCCCCGATGGCCGGTAAAAACACCAATCAGCGCGACTCGCACCGGAACGGACGAGTTCGTTGTCTGACGCGAATCAGCGACCGGGCTGGCGGGACGCAGCTCGGTGAATCATCCCGACTTTGACTTTTTCGAGCCATTGAATGCTCCACTGCGACGGCTCTCCGCTGACGACGCCGTATTCGCCGCTGCTTGCGAAACCGGCAATACTGTGGAAGGATAAACCTGATGTGGCCGGAAGGTGAGAAAACGATGGAACTGCTGAATGGCGTCCGCGACGGCGACGGCGACGCTGTGAATCGGCTGATGGAACGGCATCGAGAAGCCGTTCGCCGCATGATTCAGATGCGAATGGACAACGCACTGTCGCGACGGGTTGATGCCAGCGATGTTGTCCAGGACGTCCTGTTTGAAGCGAGCCGGCGGATGGAAGAATACATCCGCGATCCGGGAATGCCGTTTCATCTGTGGCTGCGACAGCTTGCCCGCGACCGCATCATTGACATGCATCGTCGCCACCGTACGGCTCAGCGGCGCAGCGTCGACCGGGAGCAGCACGTCAGCAGTCTCGGCAGCGACGACAAGTCAGCCGCCGACCTGGTGAGTCTGCTGAAGGATGCTGAACTGACGCCGGCGGCGGCCACCGTTCGGCGAGAAATGGAGCAGCGGTTTCTGGCGGCACTGAACCAGCTTGGCGACGACGATCGGGAAATGATCGTGATGCGGCACTTCGAACATCTGGGAAACGCCGAGGTCGCGCAGGCTCTGGGACTGACCGCACCCGCTGCGGGAATGCGATACCTGAGGGCCATTCGACGCCTTCGCGAAATCCTGGGAAGCGATGACGACGAATCGGAATAGCACCACGATTCGAACTCGATCCGGCTTGAAGGCGCGCCGTTGTCGCGTGCGACGTGGCCGAAGATTTGCCGTGAAATTGCCGCTGACTGTTGTTGAACACTATTCTGCGACATGCCGCCAATTGCCCGATATGTGAGCCGTAGAATGCCCTTGACCATTCCCGCACGATTGTTGTCCGCGTTTGTCGCCGTCGGTTCGCTGTCGCTTCCGCTGGCGGCCGCTGCTGACGATGTGTTTCCGCCGGAACTCACGCACTTCGAAGCGGTGTCGACAGATCCGATCTTCGCGGCGGCACCCGGTCAGTGGGATTCGAAAATCCGCGAACGCGGCTGGGTGATGAAAGACGGTGAGCAGTGGAAGCTGTGGTACACCGGCTACGATGACGCCGAGGAACCGCTGAAAATGAAGCTGGGGTATGCCACCTCGATGGATGGCATCCGGTGGGTTCGATATCCCCGAAATCCCGTCTTCGATGATGTCTGGATCGAAGACATGATGGTCGTGAAGCATGGCGACACGTATTTCATGTTTGCCGAAGGAGCCGGCGACCAGGCGCAACTACTGAAGTCTGCCGACGGCATTCAGTGGCAACGAATCAGAACGCTGGATGTACGACTGACAAACGGAGAACCGATTCCGCCGGGACCTTACGGAACACCAACGGCATGGTTCGAAGATGAAAACTGGTACCTGTTCTACGAACGCCGCGATCAGGGCATCTGGCTGGCCACATCCCGCGACATGACGGTCTGGACCAACGTCAGTGACGAGCCGCTGATCGTTCCCGGTCCGGAAAACCATGACAGCCTGATGATCGCGATGAATCAGGTGATCCGTCACAACGGTCGCTACTATGCGGTACTGCACGGCACCGGAACCGCCACCAAACCCCGCGACTGGTGTACGTACCTGGCGGTTTCTGACGACCTGCGGCACTGGACGAAGCATCCGGGAGGACCGCTGCTGCCCATTCCGGATAATCGATCAAGCGGCCAGCTTGTGCCCGACGGAATTCGCTTTCGACTGTACACGATGCACAGCCGCATCGACCTTTACCTGGGCCAACCCGCAAAATGACGGTTCGCTGACGGAGGAATGGCCCGAAGAGCACGTCCGGCTTCGTTCCGGCCGACTGTTGCAGCGGATGAGGCCACCGATCCCGCAACTCGCGCGGCGGTTGGGTTCGCAGCCTCGCCCACTTCGATTTGGCGCGAACGTACCGCACGGCGGCACCACGTCACACACGACGGAATGGCAACCCACGCGCTGTCACGCTTCGATCAATTCCCGGAGTTCGGCAAGATATCGCGGGATCTCCGTGAATGGATCGGCTGACTCTTCGTACTCCAGCGCCAGAAAGCCGCGATAGTTGGCGGCCTTCAGGATCTCGACAGTTCGCTTCAGGTCTGCCGGCTGTTGCGTTCCGTTGATCGAAACGGCGACCTTGATCTGGGCATTAACAGCGTACGGCGCGATGCGTTCCAGGTCACGATACGGATCGTCCGTGCGAAAATTGCCGCTATCGAAGTTGATTCCGAACCACGGCGAATCCTTCACGCCGTGAACGATCTTCAATATTTGATCGGGAGTCGATGTGATGCCGCCGTGGTTTTCCAGTGCGAGAAAGACGCCCTTTGTGGCGGCATAGTCGAGACTCTGGTTGATGCCGTCGACGCAGCGTTCGACGGCAGCCTCTTCGGTATCACCCTTCGGAACGTTGCCGGCAAAGATGCGAATCGCCGGCGCGCCCATGATCGCTGCGTAGTCGATCCAGTCGCGGCAGTCGGCAAGCTGTCTGTCGCGAGCCTCACCTTCGGCCACGCAGAAGTCATTCCCGATCGCCGTTCCGGAAATTGTCAGCCCCAGGCGGTGAGTCAGCTGCCTGATACTCAGCAGGTAGTCAGTCGTGATCTCCTTCGGAAAGTAATAACCGGTCAGCTCGGTCGCCCCGAGTTGCTGTTCGGCGCAGAACCGGATGAAGTCTTCCAGTGTCATCTTCGCCTTTGCGATGTCCTCCGGCGTGCCTCGCCGCGGCAGCAGGCGATTGAAGCTGTAGGCCGCCAGACTGAGCTTCATGTGTGACCCCGGAATGTGGTCGGGCGGGTCGGCAGCGACGGCAGGGAATGCGAACGACGGAACCGAGGCTGCGGCAACGGCTGCTCCAAGGAAACTGCGGCGAGTTACAGTCATGATCGTGTCTCCGGTGGCGGGCCGTCGACCGACGGCGGAACGGTACGGGCTGGATGTTTGCGTCACCAGTTGACTGACGTCCGCCGTCGTTGTCCAGCGTCGCCGACGGATTGAGCACCGCGCGCAACGGTCACGCTGGAAAACGTCCGTGTGACGCACGGGTGAAATCGCTCCCGTCGACGGGTGCATCGAATCACCTTTGACCCCTATCAGAACCTTGACCCTTCCCGGCCGTGACAGGATCATCTGTTTCCATGAATGCAACACGATCACGACACATCGCCGGAACCGGCACATCACAGAAATCATCGGGACGGTCTCGCTCGCGCGGGCTGGGCGTCCTCTCGGTGCTGGCAGTTTTGGTGTCGTGCGTTTCTCGCGCATCGGCCGACGATCCCGCCGCGCCGCAGATCACGCGAGTCTTTCCGCCGGGAGCACAAATCGGAACGACGGTTGCTGTCGAATTGAAAGGGAAGCCCGGAACTCTTCCTGTCAGCGCCTGGAGTTCCTCTGAGGCGGTCGACTGTCAGGTTTCCGAAGACGGCACTTCGGCAAACATCGCAGTTTCTGAAACTGCATCTCCGGGTCTCTGCTGGCTGCGATTCCACAACACCGCAGGTGCTGCCAGCCTGCTGCCGTTTGTCATCGGCACCGCTCCGGAAACGACGGAAACCGAACCCAACGATCGCGTCGCTGAGTCAGGAAGCTGTTACACCGGCAGTGTCGTCATCAACGGAGTTCTGTCGAAAACCGATGACGTTGACTGCGCTGCCGTACAGTTGACGTCCGGTCAGATTCTTGTGGCGGCGTTGCAGGCACACCGCGATCTGGGTTCGCCGATGGATGCCGTCTTGCAGATCCTTGGGCCGGACGGGCGAGTCCTGGAACAGAACGATGACGATCACGGCTTTGATCCTCAGATCACCTTTACGGCTCCCGCCGACGGTACCTATTTCGTCCGCCTGTTTGCATTCCCGGCGACTCCCAACAGCACGATTCGCTTCGCGGGCGGTGAGGACTTTGTTTACCGACTGACGCTGGCCACCGATGCGTTCGTCGACCATTCCCTGCCGCTGGCGGTCACGACGGGAGTCGAAAGCGACGTCCTGCTGCATGGCTGGAATCTTTCGGCGGACGCCCGTGTCACGAAAGCAGCAGCGACCGGCGACGAAACTTCGCTGAACATTGCGACGTCCGCGGCCGGAAGCACATCGGTCGATGTGATGGACTATCCGACATTCACGGAACCTCAACTTCCTGCGACGATGACGATTCCGTTTGCCGTTTCGGGCTCCGTGAATGCACCGGGTCAGGTGGACGTTGTTTCCTTCACCGGCAACAAGTCGCAGCAGATTGCACTGTCGGTCGTTGCGAGAGCAAAGTTTTCCCTGCTCGATCCGGTTCTGGAACTGAAGACGGCAGACGGAACAGTCATCAAAGACGCTGATGATATCAGCAAAGAAAATCAGGATGTTCAGGTTACCGTGACGCTTCCGGACGACGGTGAATACCGCATCGAAATCGCAGATCGGTTCGATCATGGCGGCGAGCGATTCTTCTATCTGCTGACATGCACGGAACCGAAACCGGAGTTCGTGCTTTCTGTCGCGGCGGATCACTTTGAGATCGCTCCGGGCAAGCCGCTGGAAGTGCCTGTTTCGATCGAGCGCCGGGGCGGTTTCGCCGGGACGGTCCGCATCACTGCCGATCAACTGCCGGAAGGCATTACCTTCGAGTCCGCCGAATCATTGCCGGAGGGAGACAGCAGTAAGTCGGTCACGATCAGGCTTGCGTCGACACTGCCGGCGGGACATTCGGGCGTGTTTACAGTTCAGGGAGAAACCGTCACCGGGGACGAGAACTCAACGGACGCAGCGATGCCGGCGGCTCGCGTCGCTGCTGTTGCCGGCGGTCGTTCCGGAACAAGCAAACTATGGCTGACGGCGCTTGCAAATCCGGAACCAGCGCCGGTCGCGGAACCGCCAGCCGCCGATCCGCCAGCCAGCTCGGAAGAATAGAGCCCAACTGGCCGGCTCCACGCTATTCATTGGGAATCGTCAGCGAGAATCCCGCGCCCGCGGCCTGATCGGCCGGTTCAACGGCGGCCTCTTCGTCGGGCTTCTCGATCCGCCTCTCGTGGCGATCAGGTTGACCCGAATCCTCGCTGAGAACCGACGACAGCGCATCTTCAAACTTTCTCTGCAGACCGACCGCGCGAGCCGTCTTCTGCAGTTCTTCCGCGATGCCGGAGTAGCCTCGCAGGTGTTGAAAGGCCGCCAGCAGCAGCAGCCGATCGCTGGAGCCCGGCCGTTCATTCAGCCAGTTCCAGATCACGTCGCTGTGGCTGTTGATGATGTTCTGCGCGTTGTCACCGTAGAGTTCGTCGCCGTGAATCCAGGCTCGCGTCGGATCCTCCGGCAGCAGCAGCGCGTGTTTCAGACTGGCAGCCGCGTCGCCCAGCCGCTGTTGAGCCACAAGTGCCCACGTCAGCCGCATCCACGGCGCGCGGCGAAACGGCGTGAGCTGAATCGCTGAACGATAGGCGGCGTCCGCGGACACGTAGTCGCCGTGTCGAAACGCGTCGTCGCCGGCCGACTGCATCCGCAGGCTCTGGATTCCGTCAACCGCGTTGCCTTCGCCGCGACCGTTTCCGGGCAGCGCCGCGACGGGGAATTCGTCAACCAGGGGAACTCGTTCCGCGAACGGATTCGGAAGGTTCAGAATCGGAGGCTTTGCGGCCGGCTGAACGAGATCCGCATTTCCGTCCGGAACGAACACCGGGACGTTCGGCGCTGGAAGTGTCGCGACAACCACGTTCGGGTTCACAAACGTGGCGGTGTTCTGATAGCCGTAACCGTAGCCAGGCCCCAAACCGTAGTTGTTGTAGCCGTAACCGATTCCGTAGTACGGAGTGAACGGGAACAGCAGCGGAGCCGTGAAGCTTGTCCCGTATCTTGCCGAATGCACGGTGACGGAATTGAACGTCGGGAAGAAGCCGCCGCCGTAATAGCCGTTTCCGTAGAAACCGTTTCCGTAATAGCCACCGCCGTAGTAGCCGCCATCGTAGACGCCGTGACCGTGGTGGTGATGGCCGCCGTACTGATACGGAACTCCACCGAAGTTCGCTCCGGAACCCTGGTTGCCGAATCCGGACCCGCTGAAGCTGCCTTCCCAGGTGGAACCGATCGACATTCGGTTGCCCCCGGCAATGCCGCGTCCGCCACCGTGTCGCTGAGCTTCCGCGATCGTCGGCATCAGCAGGCATGTCAGCAACACGGTCGAAAAAACCACAACCGAGCGAATCCCGCACCGCAGGTCACTGCCGGACGTCTGTGTTCGCTGAGAAAGCTGGCTCATCCGATTCTCCTTGTTTCGGGCTGCTGACGGGAACTTCGAATGCCTTCATTGTTGGCTGCGCAAATTCAATTAGCAATAGGCGCAGGAGGCCGCCCGTCTGTCCGGACGCGTCAGCAGGGTTCGATTGCAGAACCGCTTACGGCGCACCAGCCGTGGCGACATCGGGTTTGAGTGCGGCTGGCGGGTATAGGAAGCTGTCGGCAGCCGTGACCTAACACAAAAAAAGCCCGGCACGCGAAAGTGCCGGGCTTTGCATTCGATCTTGATTCAGGAGCGTGACGCTTCAGCCGCCGATGTCCGGCTGAGACTGTGCTCGCTTGGCTCGCAACTCCGATCGGCGACGGGTGCGCCGTCGTTCGTCGCTTGGCTTTTCGTAGAATTCGCGTTTGCGCATTTCCTTTTTGACTCCGGCATGTTCCACGAGTTTCCGGAATCGCTTGACCGCATCATTCACATTTTCATTATCACGCAAACGCAACTTAACCACAAAGAGCCTCCATTTTAGGGGATGAAAAGCCAAACCGCACCGAGCCAGTTAGTCGGCAGCGAACCCGAAACCCTAGCAGAAATATCGGTTTTTGCAAATGCCGGGACGCAACACCGACCGGCAAATTCCGGATTCGGTGCGTCGCAAAGCAGGATGGTGCGGCCGATTTACGTCGACTTGCCGCCGTGAAGAACGAGCGTTCTGTCGACACTGCCGAATCGCGTGACGACCAGGTCCACGATTCGCTCCGCCGCTCGACCATCGCCATAGGGATTCTCGTCGACCTGCATGGCGGCGTAGGCAGCCTTGTCCGTCAGCAGTCGAGTCACCTCACTGACCACGCGCTGCGGGTCGGTGCCGATCAGCCGCGTGGCTCCCGCCGCCAGCGCTTCCGGGCGTTCCGTACTGTCGCGAGTCACCAGCACCGGTTTTCCCAGCGACGGCGCTTCTTCCTGAACTCCGCCGGAATCGCTCAGAATCAGCGTCGCCTGATCCATCAGCCAGACGAACTCCGGATATTCCGCCGGGGCGATCAGGTGGACATTTGAGCGGCCGGAAAGTCGTTCCTGGACTGGCTGTCGGATGTTCGGATTCAGATGCACGGGGTAGACGAACTGCACGACCGTAAACCGGTCCGCCAGTTCCGCGATGGCCGCACACAGATTGCGAATCCCGTCGCCGTGATTTTCTCGCCGGTGGGCCGTAATCAGGACCATCCGCTGCTGCGCCAGATTGGGATGCTTCAGCACCCATGTCGCGGAGTTCAGGCGTTCCTGGTCGACGGTCCAGTGCAGCGCGTCCAGAACTGTGTTCCCCGTGACAACGATGCTGTCGGCGTCGAACCCTTCCTTCCGCAGGTTTCGCGCCGCTGTCTGCGTGGGAGCACAGTGCAGCGTCGCTGTCAGCGAACACACACGACGGTTGAATTCTTCCGGAAACGGCGACCGAATGTCGTCGGTCCGCAGTCCGGCCTCCACATGAACATACGGCAGCCCCGCGTAGAACGCCGCCATCCCGGCACAGAAAGCGGTCGTTGTGTCGCCCTGTCCGATCACACAATCCGGACGGTGCTGTTCGATGGCGGCCGACAGACCGGTCAGGCAGCGAGCGGTCAGATCTGACAGCGTCTGGCGGTCGGTCATCAGCTTCAGTTCAATGTCCGGGCGAATCCGGAAGTACCGCAGCACCTGGTCCAGCATTTCCCGATGCTGACCTGTGGAACAAATGACGGGATGGGCTTTCGGATGTCGCTGAGCGGCCCTGACGACCGGTGCCATCTTGATTGCTTCGGGACGAGTGCCGAAGACACACAGCAGTTTCATGATGCAGGGTCCGTGATGTTGAGACCGGCATGCATCCATGGCCTGCGGGTTCGGATTGTCGGATGTGATGTCAGAGTTGAAGTTGCGTGTGGCCGTTGTGAACGTTCCGCAGACGTCGGCAGTTATTTCCGGACGGAATAGATCTCAAGAGAAAACGCCGGCAGATCCTTCATCGTGGATTGAACAGGAAACGAGGCAACACGTTCGAATCGCTCCGGGTGTTCGGCAACCACGTTTCGAAGCTGTTCGGCAATCTCCACTTTTTGAAAGAACTGAGGCTGTTCCAGCACGAGGAATTCCACATCGGCGTCCGACAGTGCCGCGAGAATTTCACCGCTGGTTTCCACGTATTGCTGGAAGTCTGTGTCAGGAACGCACGTGAAGTCGTACAGCAACCGGTCACCGCGAATGACGGTTCGCGAGCGAGATGCGTCAAGCGAACGCATGTGATACGTGAAGTTGCCGTCCCACCAGCCGTCAAAGAAGACTCGCGAACCGGGCTGAGAATGCTGCAGCACGAACTCCGCTGCCTGCCGGTAGCCGGTAACTCGGTATTCCGGAAGCGACCAGGATGCGACCGCCGGACTGACGATCAACAAGCCATAAACGGCGATCAGCGCAGCCTTTCTCACGGAGGCGGGCATACGTTGCTGACACCAGGCCGCGACACCGGCGGCTCCCAATGTGGCGAAGAACGCAACTGCCGGCACCCAGTAGATGGCATGTCGGGAACGCAGTTCAGCCAGCGGCGTCAGCAGCAGATACGTCGCCAGCAGCAGCGCCCAGAACAGGCCGGACTTCTGCCGCAGCGGTCGTTTCAGTGAAACCAAAAGTCCCGCCACAAAGAAGATCGTTACCGGCCAGCTCATCTGTTCCGGCAGACAACTCGGGTAGTAGAAGAAGTTGCGTGAATGCAGAAAGCCGACGTCGTCGCCTTCGTCTTCGGCGAGTCCGACTGACTGCGATGCCTGTTGCAGGTGCAGGCCGCCGGCTTCCTTCAGAATGACGGCATACGGCGGCGCAACGACAGCCAGGGCCAGGACAGCACTGATGATGACGTCTCGCTGCAGAAGTTGGGACCAGCGGTTTGTCGGCAATGACACTGACGGTGTCCCCGATTCTTGTGTCGCTGGTGCCGAGTCTCCGGATGCATCCCGCCCCATGGCAGCGGCGGGCGCGCTGCCTGCCGCGTGCCGTTTGTCACCGCTGCGATGAAACGCAATTGCCAGCAGATATGTCGGCAGCAGGATGGCCGCGTCGAATCGCGTCAGCGCGGCGAACGCAGCCATCAGTGCCGCAATGACCAGGCAGCGGCGCCGGTTGTTGTGAAGCCACGCGTCGAACTGGTGCAGGGACACCAGGCACAGCGCCAGCGCGGGAGTTTCCAGCATCACATAGCGGCTGTATTCAAACACCAGCGGCGAAATGGCAAACACCAGCGCAACGATCTGGCTGAAGCGAGCGTCGAAGCGGCGACTGACGATTCCATAAAGCGCGGCGACTGCGATCAGGTGGAACGCCAGCACAACCATGCGAGGAACGACCACCGATGTGCCGAACACAGTCATCACCAGACCGGCGACTCCATGAAAGAACGGCGGCCAGATCAGCAGTCCCAGAGCCGGATACTGTTCGAAGTACTGCTCGGCGTACTGCTTCGGGTGAGTCATGTCGCCATCGACAAGCAGGTCGCGAAAGAACACGGAGGTCATCACGTGCCGATTGGAATCGCCGCCGAAGATCGGTTCATCCGGCTGCACAACAGCGACGTGCAGCAGCAGCGGCAGCAGGACCAGCACCAACCACCACAGCGCGGACGTCATGGGCGCAGCCGAAGCGTCATCGGGAAGCTCTTGCGCCGTTTCTTCGGGCTTCCGGCGGGAATCGGGCCTGCGAATCACTGCGGGGTCCGGGATTGCGACCTGTGTTGTCATGTCATCACAACTTCTGCCGGAGTTGATTCTCGCGGCGGCCTGCCGAACGAAGACACGGCCGTTCGCGAACCGGCCTTGACGGCTGCCGCGTGGTCGCACATCGGACGTACGTCAAAGTGCCGGCTCATTTCGTCCAGCATCTCCGCGACCAGGCTGATCTTTGGTTCGGACGGCTGTTTCATCGCCGGAAAGAATGCCAGGTCGCGGTCATCGTCGCAGCCCATGAAGTCCAGTGGATGCAGCAGCAGTGACGGAGCAACTCGCGTCAACCGGCACATCGACAGCGCGGTCTTCCAATATGCCCGTGCCAGGTGCTTCGAAAACTGTGCCAGGTACAGCACGTAACTGGCATGAATCGGAACACGAAACAGCGGCATTGTCGTGACGGGAATCTCAGTCAGCGTGCCTTCTTCAAACTTCCATTCGTAGGGCTTCAGCGAACGGAAGCCTTCGCTGACTTTGCCGAACAACTGTTTGCGCTCTTCCCGTTCTTCCCGGCTGAGCCTTGTGGACATGAAGTAGTACATCCGAGCCAGCGGTCCGAGCACCGTTGGAAACGTTGAGCAGTCGTACTGATATCCGCGCCGGATCAGCACCTTCAGCAGAGTTTCGCTGAAACTGAAACCGGGGCCGCGAAAACCGATCGGGCACTGTCCGGTGACTCGCTCCAGGTGTTCTTCCGTGCGAGCCAGTTCGCTGACGAGATCCTGTTCGCTGTACAGGTGCAGCCAGGGTTCGTGGTTGAACGAATGGTTGCCGATTTCATGACCCGCCGCGGAAATCGACGCCAGCGACTCGAAGTTCTCTTCACGCGACGCGTCCTGGCCGACGACGAACACTGTCATCTTCAGGCTGCGAGCATCCAGCACGCTCAGGAAACGCGGCACCACGACGTCCAGGTACGTGGGATAGCGATCCCACCCGGCGTCGCCGTGAGTCTTCATGTACGACCATTTGTTGTCGAGATCCAGCGACAGACTGGCAATGGGCTGAGACATGGAAGTTTCGAATCCGATGGTAGTCCGCCGAACGTCGCCCGGCACAGAATGGATTGTTGTGTCACTTCGTTCCGACAGACGCGGTCGTTCGCTGGAGTTCTCGTCCGGACCGATTCAACGCACCGCCGAAAACAGTACGCAAGACTCAGCGTTCTGAAGGACACCGTGGTGCGTGTTGCCTGACAAAGTCGTTTGCGAGCCTGACGGTTTCGTTGACATTCAGTGTGCCGTTGACGATATGCGAGGAGTTCACGGCAAAGATGTTCGGTATCGACGTTGCAACCGGAGCCAGTTGCCGGGAGTAGCCGAGTGTCGGCAGCGCGAACACGTGACGGACTCGCGAAACGCGGAAGTCGACCACATCGTCCGACGAAAAATGCGGGTACATGCGTTCCAGAGCGGAAACGAATTCACTTTGAATCTCGGCGTCCGTGCGAATGAAAATGTCGTCGTCCGGGGTCGCGTAACGCGGCAGGTAGATCAGCGAATGGCCGCCCAGCTGCTGCCGGTCCACCAGCGCCGACATTTCAATTACGGCTGTGAACGGCACACGACCGTCGGTGATGTTCGTGACGTAGTAGTGAGACAGCGGCTGCTTCAGCAACAGCGACGCACAGACCAGGCCGTGATAACGAATCCCCTCATGGAGTTGTCGTTCGCGGTCGGTCAGTTGCGGCAGAACGCGCGACACGACCGGTGACGGAACAGTGGTGACAGCGCGGTCGAAGAATTCCTCGTCGCGGCGCGTTCCGACCATCACCGATCCTTCCGGCCCCGATTCGACGCTCAGAACGGGAGTCCCGCAGCGAATGTCGACGCCGGCCTGCCGAAGCTGTTCTTCAAACCGTTTCAGAATGACCGCATAGCCGCCGCGAACATAGCCGAACATCTCCTTCTTCAGCCCTGATCGCCGGGCCGCGTACATCCGCGCAATTGTTGCCCAGATGAATGCCGCCGAAGTGTCTCGCCAGCATTCTCCGAGTTTTGACCGCAGCAGCGGCAGCCACATCTTTTCAAACGTGCGGCGTCCGGAGAGCTTCGTCAGCCAGTCTTCAACGGAAATCTGCTCCAGCTTCTTCCAGTTCTTCAACCTGGAACCGTAGAAGATCGTGCCGCCGAGCCGCAGCTTGTCGATCATGCTTAGCGGAGGAAACCGGAGGAATTCCACCGTGTTGGACATCGAATACAGTTGGCCGTCGGTGAAGAAGCCGGTCTTCGTTTCGACCCACTCCATCTGGTCGTCCAGCCGCAGTTCCTTCAGCAGTTCGCGCACCAGCAGATCGGACATCAGCGTGACGTGGTAGTGCCGGTCCCACGTGATGTCACCGATGCGCCAGGAGTCAGCCAGTCCTCCGGCGTTTGTCCGAGATTCAAACAGCGTGACTCGATAGCCCTGCTGAGCAAGCCGCCAGGCAATCGTCATTCCCAGCATGCCGCCGCCTACGACGGCCCATGATCGGGAGACTCGCGACGACCGGCGTTCAGGAATTGTTGTCACAAGTTCCGCGGATTCATGCATGACGCGAAGTCTCCCGCTGAGCAACGTCATCAGACGCACCGAAGCTGCGTTCGTGGACCGTTCGCCGGCTGATAACGTACATCAGCCCGCAGTCGCAGGTGATTTCCACCGGCCGCTCATCGTCGGCTTCAAAACGGTGAATCGGCAGTCCGCAGCGGCAAACGCAGCCCACCGATCGAGCGGGACTGCCCAGCACCAGATGAAAGTCAGGCACGGATTTCGTAACGATCGAACCCATGCCGATCATCGCGAAACGACCGATCGTCAGGTCGCAGCCGATCAGGCAACCGGCACCGATCGTCGCTCCTTCGCGAACCAGAGTCGGCAGCGTGTGTTCGTCGGGATCCGAGCTGCGAAGCTGTTTCAGGTCCGATGTCGCCGCACGGGGAAAGCGGTCGTTGGTGAAGATCGTTCCCGCGCTGATCATGACGCCGTCTTCAATCGTAACGGCATTGCAGATGTACACGTTGGAATTGATTTTCACGCGGTTGCCGATCATCACGCCGTACGCAATCGTCGACTTTCCGCCGACAATGCATTCGCTGCCCAGCGTCGCATGGTGACGGATGTGGACATTGTCCCAGACACTCGTGCCGTGACCGATCTGCACGTTGTCTTCGATGATTGCGGTCGGATGAATGCGAACGGGCATGCTGAACCTCTGACCTGGATTTGACTGCAACACCAACGGAACGGGCGGACGCACCCGGCGCCCGTTGCGGTGGCCACTAAATGACCGGCTGCGGATTCTGTGAACCGATGCGGCTGCCGGGGTCACCGTCGGCCACCCGATACCAGCATTCGCCTCGCAGGGCTTCGTACGCGGCTTCAATCACGCTGACGGAAGCGATTCCGTCTTCGGCCGTGATGACCAGTTCTTCCTCACCGCGGATCGCCGCGACGAAGTTTGTCAGTTGATTCCGGAACGCGGCGACCTTGTCGTATCCATTGCCAAAGACCGTCCAGTCATTCTGACCGGCAAGCTGATACCGGGATTCCTTCCAGCCGATCAGCAGTGTCCCTTTGGAACCGTAGATACTGATGAAGTGCGGCTGGACCTTGTTCATGCTCCAGGACAGGTCGATGCTGCCCATGGCTCCGGACGCGGTGCGGGCGAACAGTCGAGCCGTGTCTTCGACGTCCAGATTCTGAATGCGCCGGCCTTCGACAACCTGCAGGTCCACGATCGAACCCAGCAGGAATCTCAGGATGTCGACGGAATGCGTGCCATTGTCAATCAGCACGCCTCCGCCGCTGATTTCCGGTTTGCTGTTCCACCGCTTCGACATGTCGACAAATCCGGCGAACGTGTTTTCAAACAGAATCACGTCACCCAGGCTGCCGGAGGCAATGATCTGTTTTGCCGTCTGAACGTCCTGAACAAACCGGAACTTCGAACCCATCGTGAACGTGACATCGCAGGCGCGGGCGGCATCCGCCATTCGTCGCGCTTCGGCCGTGGAGATCGCCAGCGGCTTTTCGCACAGCACGTTGACACCGCGGTTCATCAGCTTCACGCAGATGTCCGGATGGGTCGACGGCGGAGTACAAACGATCGCCGCGGTCGGCTGAATCTGGTCGATCATCGTTTCGACGCAGTCAAACGCTTTGCAACCGACAGTCTCGGCCAGTTCTTCAGCGGCCTGTATGCGAATGTCGGCCACTCCCAGAAGATGAAACGGCAGGCCATCGGCAAACGCCTGGGCGTACGCCTTTGAGATGCCGCCGGCACCGACAATGACGAAAGTGGGAGTCGTGGGCATGATCATGGGTCTGGTCCTGAGCAAGAGATATGTAATCGCGGCTGAGAAATGTGTACGACGGGACTCTGTTCCCGTCGCGTTTCCGATCCGACGGGATCAGAGTCCCGTCGTACGTTGCGATGCAGGAAGACGACGATTACACCAGCGCCTTTTTCGCCGTCAGAGCCGACGCGGCGTCCCGAATGTTGGTGGCCAGGTATGCGATATGTTCGTCGGTGTAGAGTTCGTTGAACGGAAGGACGAGCACATGCTGCAGTGCGTCCCAGGTGCCGACGAAACGCTCGCGGCTGTAGTCAACGGCTTCCGGGCGAGCCAGCGTGAACGGCCAGCGGCTGGTGCCGAATGTCACCTGTTCGCGAATCACCTGACATTCAAATGCCGGCTTTTGAATGTATCGCGGTGCACAGGCAATGCCCTTTTCCCGCAGCGAGGCGCCCAGTGCGACGGCACCGCCTTCGATGACTCGTTCGTCGATTCGCAGACAGTACTTCCAATACGTGTGCACGCTGTCGGGAGTCACCGCCGGTGTTTCAATGCCGGGGATTCCCAGCAGTTCCTTCGTCAGCGAATCGGCCAGCCGAACACGCGAAGCGACCACGTTTTCCAGTTTCGCAAGCTGAGCCACCGCGACGGCGCCCTGCAGTTCGCTCATCCTGTAGTTCAGCGCGACAAAGTAATGATCCGGCTTTGCATCTCCGTAACCCCACGCCTTGTTGATGTATAGGTACATGCGGCGAGCCAGAGCATCATCGTCGGTCACAACCAGTCCGCCCTCCCCAGTGGTGATGTGTTTGCCCTGCTGCAGACTGAAGCAGCCGACGGCTCCGATCGTCCCGACCATCCGATCGCGATAGCTGGACAGAAACGACTGAGCACAGTCTTCAATCACCGGAATGTTGTGCTTCTTCGCCAGTTCCATGATGGCGTCCATGTCGCACGGATTGCCGAACAGGTGAGTGACGATGATGGCTTTCGCCTTGTCACTGATGCATGCGGCAATCGTCCGGGCCGTGACGTTGTACGTGGCCGGATCGACGTCCGCGAACACAGGAATCGCGCCCTGATAAATGATCGGCGTCAGCGCTCCCATGTCCGTGATGGACGTGGTGATGATCTCGTCACCGGGTTCCGGATTAATTGCGGCGATCGCACAGTGAACGGCCGCCGTCCCGCTGCTGCAGGCAAAGGCGTGCCGGCTGCCCAGCTTTTCCGCGAAGGACGATTCCAGCTTCCTGACGAACGCGCCCTTCGTGCTGGTCAAAGTGCCGGATTCAATGCACTGCCGAAGCAGTTCCAGTTCTTCGGCTCCCAGAGTTCGGCCGGTGGAATCCTGGTCGGAAGGCAGGTTCATGAAGTCTGTCATTGTGAAAGGTCCTGATCTTGTTGCGGGCAAATGATGGTTGGAAGAAGTTGTTTGACCGGGTTGTCGGATTCACAGTCACGGGACGGGCTGTTGACGATCGCTGGCGGCCAACCGCCCGGTCTGCAAACGTGAGTCCGGTGTTGTTTGGAAAGTTCCTATCGGGACGAGGCGCCTCCTGCGATGCCGCCGGTGTTCATTCCGGCAAGTGCCTTGTTGGACTCAACACGATCCGCGATCACGTCGCTGGCGGTGGTCGCAATTTCCGGGCCGTGTCCCGTGACCTTCTGTCGCGCGATGCGAGCGAGCAGGCCCAGATGATCCCGGATGGTTCGCAGCGTCTTCATCTTCGAAAGCCCGAACAGACGCACTTCCAGCGTCGCCGGATGCTCGACGATTATTCTGCTGTGCAGGGCAAGCTGAGCGGCCAGTTCGGCAGTCCCCAGAAATCCGTTTTCCACAAGCGGAAGGTCAATGATCTGCAGCTTGCGATAGACCCGGAAACAGCTGGTCCACGTCGCCAGCGATTGATTCAACAAAACGCGGTACATCGCAGACAGGCCCCTGGACAGAACCAGCCTCCAGCCGGGAACGTTGTTCACGCGACCCAGCCGGTGGTACGGCGATGCGGTGACCATCGCGACGTCATCCGTCAGCAGCGGAAGCATGTGCTGCAGTTCCAGCGGGTCGTAGGAACAGTCGCAGTCCATCGAACACACCACCTGCGTTTCCGCATGGTCGATGCCGGTCAGGATTGCGGCGGACACTCCGCGGTTGACGTCATGACGGACGATTCGCACGTTCGACTTCTGGTGAAACAGCTCCGTCAGCGTCTCCGAAGTGCTGTCGGTGCTGCAGTCGTCGACAAACAGAAATGAAGTCTGATAGCGGGGCGAAAGAACGTTTTCGACATGCTCCAGAGTCCGCGCCAGATATGGCAGCGACGATTCTTCGTTAAAGCACGGAATCACAATCGTGACGGGAATTCGCCTGGAATCCGCCTGGCCCGACCACAGCGTTCCCGCGGTGGACCGCTGCCGAACGTTGGCAGTGGCTGAATGGCATCGGCAGTCCGCCCGAACACCACCTCGGCGAAGGGGTCGGTCCTGAAGCGAATGCAGCGGACTGTCTGCTCGCGCGGCATGATCGGCAACCGACGTGAAATTGTAGCGATTCAGGTACTCCGGAAGGATCTGCCGATACTTGCCGAGTTTTCGATAATGCCGCATTCGGGTCATGCGACCGGAAACGCTCAGCGTCGGCTGCTCGGGGTCCAGCTCCCAGATCTGAAAGTACATGACAAACGGAGCGGCTTCACTGCGGATCCGCCAGTCGATCGCCCGCTTCATCAGTTGATCGGGGAATTGCCGCAGATAGTTGCCGCCGGCGATCGGACACCAGGCTCCGGCAAACGGCAGCGTCGATAGCGGCAGTTCCAGCAGTTTTCCGGCTTCGGTGCTGACTTCATGAATCAGCCGGCGAGAGGGATCGCGGCGAAAGTCTCGACGACGCGGCATCAGGCTGGAATCGTACGTGTAGCCGGCTTTGGCAACTTCGTTCAGCAGCCACATCGAGTCACGCTTCAGCCAGCCGTCCGACAGCCGGAAACCGTTGACCGCCTGTCCGGTGATGTCTTCCAGCACGGCCTTCGAACGTCGCAGGTCGTCACGAAGCTCGTTCAGCGGTACGTTCGGCAATGGCTGATGAAGAAAACCCCGGCTCGCGACTTCGTGCCCGGCCTGGCTGATCCGGCGAATGAGTTCCGGATGCTTCTCCGCAATCCAGCCCAGCACAAAGAACGTGGCTTTCGTCTGAGTATCGCTGAACAGCGTCAGCGCCTCGTCCAGATTTCGTTCCAGCCGGGATTCGAACCGGTACCAGTGATTCGCGTTGATGTATTTTCGAAACGCAGCCACATGAAAGTAGTCTTCCACGTTGACCGTCAGCAGGTGAGCACGCGACACAGAGCCACGGTCGACCGAAGTCGACGGCCGGCTGTCGGGCGAATCTGAATGTGTGGTTGGCGACATTCCGAGTTCTGGCTCCGCTGAATTCCCGTCACGCGAACCGTCCGCACTTCGCTGGTCGGCAGATTGCGGATGAATCGCTGCGGGAATCTCTTCCCGGAAACCTAGTTCCCCTCGTCGGCGGTGCCGTTGACTTTTCGCAGAATGCCGCGATTCGGCATCAGGCAGGTTGCGAAAGTGATGCGAATGTCGCAGTGATGCCAAATCCCCCCACGTCCGGTGCTGACGGTCCTGCCGATCATGCCGTGCAGGAACGACTGCGGCGCAGGCTCCGCGTGAAACACGGTTTTGCGCCGACCGCTGGTGTGACTCCGTTTCTGTCGATAGCCTGAGCACTTCCGCTTGTCGTCGGCCGCACCGGCGCGATCCACTTCCCGCGACCGCAACACAGTCGAAGGAATTGATTGCCGACAGCCGTCGCAGATTCGCACAGCGCTGCCGTACGTCGCGGAAATCACGGCAAGACATCTTCAGGTCCAACACTGCTGTTCGAGGCTCCTATGCACATTCGATTCGCATTCGCCGCCTGCCTGCTGTTCACCTTCAACGTCACCGTCCATGCCGACGACTTCCCGGAACCAGTCAACACGCAGGCTCCGGGCGAACACCCGCCGTCGCCGAAAGAGATGCTCGACCTGTTCGAACTGCCTGACGGCTTCAACGTCACACTCTTTGCCGGAGAACCCGACGTTCAGCAGCCGATCGCGTTTGACTTCGACGACCGCGGTCGCATCTGGGTCGCGGAAAACTACACGTACAGTGCTCACGGCGAGATCGATCCCAATCTCCGCGACCGCATCATCATTTTGGAAGACAAGGACTGGGACGGACGCCACGACGTCCGCAAAGTTTTCTGGGACAAAGGCAGCATGCTGACCGGCCTGACCTGGGGATTCGGCGGACTCTGGATTCTGAACGACGGCACATTGTCATTCATACCCGACCGCGACGGCGACGACGTGCCCGACAGTGAACCGGTCGAAATGCTGAACGGCTGGACGAAGAATGCCGGCCACAATTTCGTGAACGGACTGCTGTGGGGACCGGACGGCTGGCTCTACGGTCGCCACGGCATCACCGACACGTCGTACCCGGGAACTCCCGACACGCCGAAGGAAGAACGCCCGCCGATCAACTGCGGCATCTGGCGATTCCATCCGACGAAGCACACGTTCGAAGTCGTGTGTCACGGAACCACGAATCCCTGGGGCCTGGACTACAACGAATACGGCGACTTCTTCATGTCCAACAACGTGATTGGCCACTTGTGGCATGTGATTCCCGGAGCTCACTACGAACGGATGTTCGGCCAGGACTTCAATCCTCATCTGTACGAACTGATGGGCATGTGCGCCGATCATTACCATTGGGACGAATCCGGCGGCTGGCAGAACAGCCGCGACGGCAAGGCCGAAGATCTCGGCGGAGGCCACAGTCACAGCGGCCTGATGATCTACTACGGCCAGAATTTTCCGGAGGAATACCGCGGCAAAGCCTTCATGTGCAACACTCACGGCCGCTGCATCAACGTGGACCGTTTGGAACGCAAAGGCAGCAGCTATGTGGCGAAGCACGAACCCAATTTCCTGAAGGTCAACACGCCATGGTTCCGCGGAGTGGAACTGAAATACGGCCCGGCCGGCTGCGTATACCTGAGCGACTGGTCCGACAACGGCGAATGCCACGACCACGACGGAGTGCACCGGAAGAGCGGGAGGATTTACCGGATCAGCTTCGGAACGATCGATTCTCCGTCTGGGGTGGATCTCACTGGACGATCGCCGCAATTCTCAACATGGCGTAACCGGCCATATTCGACGCCTTGCGGAGTCAGTCGACGACAGGAGTCGCGACGATGTGGCAAGGCAATTGAAACAATCGTGAATGACAGAGTATTCAGTCATTTCAGCTCAATATTCGACACTGCGCCGGCTGATGTTCATGCAGCTTATTCCGCTTACGTCGCCGGAGAGGTCAATGCGGAGCTGGCCACTGAAATGTTGCTTTCTCGCAAGGATTACATGCGTGCTCTCGCAGTACGGTTCGTTGCGGAGTCATCGGAACTGTCAGATCAGGTGGGCCGGATCCTGGTCGGTGTCGCAAAGCAGGAACGCTCGCCCCGCACGTCCTGCTCAGCCTGGCGAGCTGTTTGCAGAAGCTTGCGTTTGATTCACCCGATGACATTGACCCAGGCTGGCTACCGAGTTGCTGCAAAATAATCCTGCCACAGCCGACCTAGAGAAGAACAAGCCGTTGAGGAGAATGATCTGGTACGGCATCGAGCCCCATTGGAACAAGATCGATGGCTTTACAGATCCCAATGACTACGGACTCTTGCGCTCTGCATGCGGCGCCTGGCAAGTGAGTGGGATGCGACGTCACAGCTAGTCTCCTTTCAATTGGAATTCCGCAGCTTTACCCCGAACTTGATTACGGACGAGCAAAAGGCCGACTTTGAGGGCGCGTGGTAAGATGCGCTCACCGCCGTCTTGAAGGGAACTGGTGGCCGAACGAATCTTCAGCTGACTGAAGAAGCGGCATCGAACCTGCGCGATGCCGCGCACGGGTTTGATAACTACCGGGATCCTGAGGTTGCGCTAGCAGATGGCTGCACTGCAGAGTCGTTTTGATGATCCTGCGGCTGGCTCCGAATTACTAGCGATAGTGAAGGATCGAATGAATGAGGGTCCGCTGAGAAGTCGCGGTGAAGGCGATTGCCGAATCTCGCAACGCAGACGCAGTACCAGTCTTCCTGTCTCTTCTCAACGACCGTGCCGTGTACGTCGACGTCGCCCGCGCACTTGCTGCGTTTGATGATCCGCGAATCCCCGATGAGCTTCTGAAACGCTGGGACAATCTGCGGCATGGAGCCCAGGAAGCGGCGACCGATACTCTGGTGAGTCGCAGGTCGTATGCTGCGGAATTTTCGAAGGCCATCGATGACGGTCGAGTCGACGCGTCGGTGCTGACGGCCGCTCAGGTGCGGCAACTGCTCGCTTTCAATGACCCTGAAATAACGCACGTCGTTGAACAGCACTGGGGCGTCATCAATGATTCGTCCGAAGCGAAATCCGCTGCGATTGCATCGTGGAAAGACAAGCTGACCGAGGAAAGTCTGGCCGAAGCCGATCTGGAAAACGGAGCAGCACTATTCAAGAAGACTTGCGCCAACTGCCACAAGCTGTACGGCGAGGGTGAAAAGATCGGCCCGGATCTGACGGGCGGCAATCGAGCCAACATGGACTACCTGCTGGGCAATGTCATCGATCCCAGTGCCGAGGTGCCGCGGCAGTTCACCACGTCCGTCATCATCCTGAAGTCCGGCCGAGTCATCACCGGCGTGGTCATCGGCGAGACGGAGAGCACCGTCACGGTCCAGACCGACAAGGAACAGATGGTCATCGCGGTCGACGACATCGAAGAGCGGACTCGCACGTACAAGTCGCTGATGCCGGACGGCCTGCTGGATTCGCTGACACCCGACCAGGTGCGCGATCTGGTCGCGTTCGTGAGGCAGCGTCGGTAGCCAATCCACGCGCCGATGCATCACGCGCGATTCGGATGCGGCGTGGCGCGCTCGAAAAACCACACCGTACGCTCGGCGCGCTGAGAACGAACTACCTTGCCTTCAGCGCGGTGCTGGTATCGATGTCGTAGTGTTCGAGAAACGTGGTGCGGAAGTCGAAGACGTCGACAAAGTCAGAAAGCTGGTCGTCGTCGGTCTTTCGCATTTCGCCGGCTTCGATCAGTTCGAACACGATGCGTCCGAAGTCTTCCGTGCAGTGAACTCCCCAATTGGCAAACACGGAGGAAGCCATCAAGCCATAATGCTGAAGCCCCAGAGCACGAACACCTTCCAGCAATTCCCGGCCGCTGACGTGTCCGGTCTGGCAGTCAGTTCGATCACGACCGAGATGTTCCTGTGCGTACCGCAGACCGGCGAAGACAAACTGATAGGCGTTGGCGTGATAACTGCGCGACTGTGTCTTCTTACGAACGATGGGCATCGAAGGACTCACGTGATCGAAACGAACGTTGCGAAAAAACACCAGTTGTTGAAATAGTACAACGGCACCCCGCCGTACTGAAGCGTCTATTCGCCATTTTGATTCGGATCGGCGGCAGGTTTGTCCCTGCTTCCGCGATTGCCGCGCGAAACGACTGTGACGATTTCGGATTCGTCCGTCAGCACGCGGCGACCATCTTCATAGCTGACAAGCAGTTTTCTTGACAACAGCTCCTGCGACAGAACACGTCCCTGTCCGGCCTTTGTCACGACGACGGCACCGGCCTTCGGCAGTTCCTTCCGATGAGCTTCGTACGTGTCGTATTCGTACCGCAGACAGCATTTCAGACGTCCGCAGCGGCCGGAAATCTTGTTCGGGTCCAGCGTGGCCTTCTGCAGCTTGGCCATCTTCATCGACACCGGCGGCATCTCGCTCAGGTGCGTGTTACAGCAGACCGGCTTTCCGCAGTCTCCGTAATCGGCAAGAAGTTTCGCTTCGTCACGAACGCCAATCTGCCGCATTTCAATGCGAGTGTTAAACTCCCGCGCCATTCCCTTAACCAGATCGCGAAAGTCGACGCGCTGTTCGGCAAGGTAGTAGAAGATGATTCGTTCGCCGCCGAATACCTGTTCGATGTCGACAAGCTGCATCTGCATTCGGCGCTCGTTGATCATTCGCTGAGCTTCGCGGAACGAAGTTTTCTCGCGATCCGCCACTTCTTCCAGCGACCGGCGATCTTCGTCCGACGCCATTCTGAGTATCCGGCCCGACCGCGCGCCGGAACCAAGGTACTCGCGAGTTCTCGCGTCTGCATCGCGCAGCACAGTTCCCCATTCAACGCCGCGATCCGTCTTGACGATCACTTCGTCGCCGCGTCGGATGGGTTGATTTCGCTTTGCGGCGAATTCCCCCAGATGCCGCATCGCACCGTACCGCACGACGAATTTCGCCGGCTCAACTTCCTGCTCGGGCACGGACATCGATGTGGACTCTTGCTGGGACGAAAGAGAAACCGGGCATCACCCGGCGAAAAACCAATTCTCGCGAGGTCGCCTCAAAAAACAGGGCCAGCGACAAGAGAACGTCCGCATCAACATCGACCGTGGCACTGCTTCCAGCCGATGGCGGCTCTGTTTTCGGAGGCACGCCGGAGTATAGGCCGTTGCGGACACCCGTGAGAAGCCAGCCGACGTCTTCCGGTGTTTCCGGTGCGGCACCGCAGCGTTTCAGCGTTTCGCCGCCGGACTTGGTGTCTGGACGGACAACTTGTGCCGCCGCGTGCGTGCGGGAAACTGCCTCCCGGACCTTTTCAAAGCCGGCGCTGCCACGGCGAATCAGTGGCCTGATTCCAGAGTGCGTTGAACCGACTCGGCACTACGCATGCGGTCATTTCTCCGCAAGAACGAGACGCGGCGACAATCCGCAGCGGGGCGTCCATAAACGCAACGGACGGCTTGTCAGGTAGTTACGTCAACGATATTATCCCGCTTCACTTTTCGCGGGGGCACGTTGCGTACTCGGTCCGTTGCTGTATACGGCCGTCGAAAAATCGCGCAACCTGGCTTCTGAAAATGCTTTGCGAACTGATCCTTCACCGGCAAGTGACGCGATCAAATCGGTAGTCGCGGGCGAGAGCGTTATCATCCGGGTTCGGGTTCGTGTTCGAAGGTATCACACAAGGTCTGACGTCTGCCTTTTCGGCTTTTCGGGGAACCGGGAAGATCACGGAAAGCAACATTCGCGACGGCATGAAGCAGGTCCGCACGGCTCTGCTGGAAGCCGACGTGGCCTATGATGTCGCGCAGGACTTTGTCAGGCGGATCACCGAGCAGGCCGTCGGAGAACGGGTGCTGAAATCGCTGCGGCCGGATCAGCAGATCGTGGGGATCGTCCACGAGGGCCTGATCGATCTCATGGGCCCCGTCGATCATTCGCTGGCCGTGAAGCGCGACGGCGTCAGCATCATCATGATGTGCGGCCTGCAGGGAAGCGGCAAAACCACAACTTGCGGAAAGCTTGCCAGGAAGCTCAAAGAAGCCGGTCATCCGCCCATGCTGGTGGCGGCCGACCTGCAGCGCCCGGCGGCCATTGAACAACTGAAGGTCATCGGTCAGCAGGTGGGCTGCCCGGTGTATGCCGAAGATCCGGCGAAAAGCGACCCGGTCCAGGTCTGCCGCAACGGCGTGCGTCAGGCGAAAGAACTGGGTGCAAAAGTCGTGATCCTGGATACCGCCGGCCGGCTTGGTATCGATGAAGCCCTGATGGACGAACTGAAGCGGATCGACAGCCGCGTCAGTCCGGACCAGTGCCTGTTTGTCTGTGACGCAATGACCGGTCAGGACGCCGTCAACAGCGCCAGGGCTTTCAACGAAGCCCTGGAACTGGACGGCGTCATTCTGACAAAACTGGACGGTGATACTCGCGGCGGCGCGGCGCTTAGCGTTAAGGCGGTCACCGGCGTACCGATCAAATTCATCGGCGTGGGGGAACAGCTTGACCGGCTGGAAGAATTCCATCCCGATCGCATGTCCGGACGCATTCTGGGCATGGGCGATGTGCTGTCGCTGGTCGAAAAGGCACAGCAGGAATTCGATGAAGAGGAAATGCTTACCCAGCAGCAGAAGATGCTGGAAGGCAAGTTCACTCTGGATGATTTCCGCAAGCAGATGCGGCAGATCAAGAAGCTGGGGTCCATGCGGGAAGTCATGAAGATGATTCCCGGCATGAACAAACTGGTCGATCAAATGGGCGACCTGAATCCCGAAGACGACATGCGACGCATTGAAGGCATCATCAATTCGATGACGCTGGATGAGCGCAATAACCCGGACCGGATCGACCGCAGTCGTCGCAACCGCATCGCCAGCGGAAGCGGCGTCCAGCCGGCGGACGTCAACAAGCTGCTCAAGGACTTCCAGGCCATGGGCAAGCTGATGCAGGACATGTCCGGCATGGGAATGCGGGACCGAATGCGGACCGTCCGGCAGATGGCGGACGGAGGCATGCTGGACCCGAATGCCAATCTGAAGGAACGAAAGATTCGCAGCAAACGCGGCCCGACCGACCTGGACGCTCTGCGGGAAAAGCGAAAGAAACAGCGCAAGGACGCAAAGAAACAGAAGAAGAAGAATCGCCGGAAATAGTCAAAGAAATTCCCGGGAAAGCCCCCTGGCGTGCATGGGATGATTCGCGGAACAAGGGCGAACATGGTGTTGTTTACTAACTTCAGGAGTTGAAATGGCAGTACGAATTCGAATGAAGAAGATGGGCAGAAAGCACCGCCCGTTTTACCGCATCTGCATCATGGATCAGCGGCGGGCACGTGACGGCAAGGCAATCGAAGAGGTCGGGTTCTACGACACGTCTGTTGCCGACAAGGCCAAGCGCGTCAGCCTGAACATGGAACGCGTCGACTACTGGCTGTCGGTGGGTGCTCAGCCGTCAGAAAAGGTGAACGCCCTGATCCAAAAGGTTAAGAAGGGCAGGTTCGGAGTTGCAAAGGCACCACCGCCGATGCAGGCCCCGAAACCTCCGGAACCCGCGGCCGAAGCATCGGCGGAAACAGAGGAGACGACCGAATCGACAGAAGAGGCCTCCGCTGAATAGCCACGGTCATGCGTTTCGATGTTCTGACATTGTTCCCGGAACTGTTCGACAGCTACCTTGAACAGAGTCTGCTGAAAAAAGCCATCGAACGCGGACTGGTTGAAGTCTGTCGGCACAACTTTCGGGAGTTTGCTCCCGGAAAGCACCGCCACGTCGACGACAAACCCTTTGGTGGCGGTCCGGGAATGCTGATCATGTGTCAGCCGGTCTTCGACTGCGTCGAGGCCGTGCAGGTTCAGCAGGAACAGCCGGGCCGACTGGTGATGATGAGTCCGCAGGGCCGGACTCTGAATCAACCGCTGGTGGAAGAGCTGGCTCAGGAACAGCGGCTGGTGATACTGTGCGGGCGTTACGAAGGATTCGATGAACGGATTCGCGAAGGATTGCAACCCCTGGAAATTTCCGCGGGAGACTTCATCTGCAATGGCGGAGAAGTGCCCGCTATGCTGCTGATCGATGCAGTCATCCGCCTGATTCCGGACGTCCTGGGCGACGAGACCAGCAGCCGATACGATTCATTCAGCAGGGCCGGACTGCTGGAACATCCTCAATACACGCGGCCGCGCGAGTATCGGGGAATGTCAGTGCCGGATGTTCTGTTGAGCGGCAACCACGAAGCCATTGCTGCATGGCAGCATGAACAGAGCTTGAAACGAACGGCAGAACGGCGTTCCGATCTGCTGAAATGAAGTAAGTACCGTTGCGGTGTCGATTCGATGGTCTGTCAGGCGTCAAATGATGTGTGAGAATGTGCGATCGACGACTCGGGAAGGCGAGGCTCCCGCCGAGCCGCGTGTGCCACAGGACTTCCCTATCCGCAGCGGCTCGGCGAGTGTCTCGCCCTCCCGAATCGCGCGCAATGAAAACGATCGCTCAATCCATCAATACTCGACTCACAAAGCACTGAAACCCCTGACAAAATCTTCCGGGCTCCGACCGGCACAGGTCCGTTGGTCCCCGGTGCCCATGTCGCGCCGTGCGCAAAGCCGCATCGGCCTGCGTCGCAATGCCGATACCTCCGAAAGCTGCAGACATCCAGGCCGGACATCGTGATTCCGGAAATCGATCAGTCTGAAGTCTGTGTGACTTCAGTCAAAGAAACAACATCCTGTCAACGAAAGGAACTCGAACCATGAGACACAAACTTCTGGACCTGGCCGAAAAATCCAGTCTTCGGGAAGACGAACTGAATTTCTCCATTGGCGATACAGTTGACGTTCACACGCGAATTCTGGAAGGCTCGAAGGAGCGAATTCAGGTATTCTCAGGCGTTGTGATCGCTCGCCGCGGCCACGGCGCAAGCGAAATGTTCACCGTGCGGCGTATTGTCGCCGGCGAAGGTGTGGAACGCATTTTCCCGGTCAACACTCCAAAGATCGCGAAGATCGAAGTCCTTCGTCACGGCCGAGTCCGGCGCGCGAAGCTGTACTATCTGCGTGAACGCACCGGCAAGTCGACTCGCCTTCGGGAACGCAAGCCGAAAGCATGGGAAGTCGACACGGGTGCCAGGAACGGATGAAGCGTTTTCTGCACAAGCTGCTGGGCGATCGTGGTGAACGCGAAGCGGCGCGGTTTCTGAAGAAGCAGGGGCTGAAAATCCTGGGCCAGCAGTACCGTGACCGTTCGGGCGAAATCGACATTATCGCTCTGGACGGTTCGCAGATCGTATTCGTGGAAGTCAAGACTCGCCGGACGGCCGACAACGGGCAGCCGTTTGAGGCCGTCAACCGGCAGAAACAGCAGAAACTCACGCGGCTGGCTCTGGCATGGCTGAAAAAACATCGCCGTCTGGAACATTCCGCCCGCTTTGACGTGGTATCCATCATCTGGCCGGAAGATCAGTCTGCGCCAGTGGTTGAGCACTTTCGGAACGCATTCGAAGCGATCGGCCAGGGGCAGTTTTTCAGCTAGAGACGCCGCCGCTCCGGCCGGTACAGCACACCGAAGCTGTTCGTAATCAGGAGGTTGCAGCAAGCGATCCGTTTCCGCCGCCCGGAACCTGCCGGCACCGGAATCGGTCTGGCGGCAAATGTCGCCAGCAACTATAAGCCCTCCGCCTTGAATCGGACCGGAGTCGATTGCGCCAAACGGTCGCGCCAGTGCCGGGTGACGAGGATTGTCGTCCAAAGCTGATGTTCTCCGGATTCGATTTGCAGATTCAGAAAACTAGCCATCGGAAGGAGTCCGATGTTCGGGTCACCTAAAGTTCGTTTGCTGGCGGTCGCTGCTGCCGGTGTCATTTCGTCCGGATTCGCAGGGCATGCCGTCGCTCAGGGTCAGCCCGGACGTGCGGTTATCGCCAACGCCGCCAATCAGGCCACGACAGCGGAAATCGATCCGGTTCTCTGGGACCTGCTGGAGTACTGGTCGAAGAGCAGTCAGGAAATCCGCAAGCTGCAGGGAAAACACCTGCGGCGCGTGTACGACTATACGTTTGAAGTGGAGCAGGACACCGAAGGAAACTTCTACTACGAAGCTCCCGATAAGGGCCGCATCGATGTTCATCCGATCGAGATTACACGGCAAATGGTGAAGGATCGGGAGGAAGGCAAGATCCCCTCCAAACGCGGCCGGGCGGGCCAGCCGTTTAAGCTGGAGAAAGGACAGTCGGAACGCTGGATCTGCGATGGAGAAAAGATCTTCGATATTGACGATGAGCGAAAAGAGGCCACGGTCGTTCAGTTGCCTCCGCAACTGCAGGGGGCCAACATCATGAACAGTCCGCTGCCGTTTCTGTTCGGGCTGCCGCCGAAAAACGCGGTGGAACGATTCTCTCTCAGCTTCTCTCCCGGCAGAGATGGCAGTCCGCAGGTCTTCAAACGCGGCGATCGCTACGCACACATTCGTGCCGAACCAAAGCTGCAGCAGGACCAGGCCAACTGGAGCCGGGCAGATATCATTCTTGACGTGCAGACATTTCTGCCCGCACACGTGCGACTTTGATCGATCCTGCCGGGACAAAGGAGACCGTGTACAGTTTCACGGACATGAAAAAGAACCCGCTCACCATCCCATTTCTCTGGGACAGGGATTGGTTTCGCCCGGACTTGGGACCGTACAACGTCGATGTGATGAAGCCCGGCCAGGCGGCCGCTCAGAAACCCCAGAGCAACAACGCGCCCGCGCAGGCCGCAAATCCCGGTCAGCAACCACAGGCACTCGTCGTACCGGATTTAAGAGGAATGGCGCATACTGACGCCACAAAGCAACTGCAGGCACTTGGAGTCGACGTGCAGAAGGATGTCAAGTACTTCAAGGGCGGCCCCGCAACGCGAGCCGTCGACACACACCGCATTCGCAACCAGGAGCCAAAGCCGGGAACTCCGCTGGAACCGGGAATGAGAGTGTCCCTGCAGGTCTGGGAAGCACCGGCCGTTAAATAGTGCAACTGGCCAAACTTCCGGCAGTTTCCAGCGACACGATCTGGCGTCGGTGGAATCGCGACCCGCCTGCTCCGCGACATCCTGCCGCCCCGCCCACACATCGCTTCGCCTGTGCGATCTCCCCCGATGCTGCACTGGGAAAGATGAATGCACAGACACTGCACCGCGCAAGACCGCCTGGTGCTGAGTCAGCATTCCCCGGACGACATCCTCAGCTTGACGAACCGCCATTCCGCCGGGAGTTGATGTCATTGTCAGAATCCTGAATCGCCATTCCGACGACGACGTGCCCAGGTGTCGTGAACGTCTGACGCTCGAATCCGCAGCTTCAGAATCCAGAAGATCCCAATGCCGCTGACCGTGAACGTGGCGTTGCCCGATCCGCCATTCGAGTCATGATGCGGTGTTCCTCCAATGGCCCAGGCGGGACTTGAACCCGCACGTCTCATTCGAGACCCGGGATTTTAAGTCCCGTGCGTCTGCCGATTCCGCCACTGGGCCGGGCGAAGGTCTGGTCATGCAGTATTGACGACACCTTGGATTTCAGTACAGGAACCGGTGAAACGCAATCCGCCCCCGAGACTGCCGGTTCTCCGACAGGTATAGGACTTTGTGAAACCTCATGCAACCTGGTGTCACAACGGACTTCGGAGACTCCTGACAATGCAGGATCGGTCTGCTGAATGTTGTCGTCGGGCGTTTGGCGGGGCGGATTTGCAGGCAACGTCGGTATCGGGAAACCAGACACACGCGGCGTCAGGAGGGTCGGGCAGGCAGAGAATTTCAGCGAAATATACCCCGAGCGGGGCAAATTGAGGTATTCTGGCTCGCGGCATGAAAAGGTGCGAAAAGTATCAGCGTTCGCCGCGGCCAGTATAAACACGTCGCAGCGCAGTTGAGAAATGCACTGTCGGTCGATAAACTCCCGCGTTCGCCAAAATCGCCAACCGGAGTCTGATGACGTGTCCATTGACAAATCTCTGAAAAAACCGAGCGGTATGGTCCGCTCACGCAACGTCCTTAAACGCGGTGAACGCATCCTTCAACTGATGTCTGAAGATCGCTGGAGTGATGGCCGCAGCCCGCTCGGACTTCCGAAAGTCCGTATTCGACAGGTTGTCACCGGCAAGAAGAAAAAGAAGTCCAAGGACGACGGCGACGACGCAGGCAAGTAGGCCCGAAGTTTCGGCGTTGCGTTGGCGGTTGTTTCTCGCGAGATTTCGGCGACACCAGGGATGTCGGAGTTCGTGCCGGTTGCGCGGACAATCCTGCGGCCGTGGTCGGCAGGAATTGCGTGACTTCGGACGATCGCCGGGGCAAAAGTCGCACTGCGGCGCAGCTCTGCGCGAAACCAGGGGCGATTGGGATATCGGTGATCTGCCGAGATTCGGCAGAATGGGAGGATATTGGTTCACGGAGGTCTTCGGATTCATCCTGGAACTTGTCCGCTCATCAGCCGGGTGCCGCGTTCGGTATGGCAGAGATTCCCATTCGAAACAAGCTTCGAGCGGTGCTGGGCGGGGCATTTCGTCGTCGTCTGGATCGCCAGCGTCAGATGTTTCTGTGGCAGGCGAAGTCACTCTGCCGGGAGACTCAGCACCGCGTTTTGCAGGGATTGCTGGAGCTGAATGCCGACAGTCAGTTTTCCCGCGACTTCGGACTTCGACCGGGGCTATGTCTTCAAGACTTTCAGTCTCGGCTGGACATTTCCGACTACGATCGCGTCGCTCCGTACGTTGATCGAATGAAGGTCGGAGATCATCGGGCGCTGCTGGGCCGTCGCAATCGGTTGTTGATGTATGCCGTCACAAGCGGTACGACGTCGGATTCGAAACTGATTCCGATTACGGACCGGTTCGTCGCGGACTATCGGCGGGGCTGGCAGCATTGGGGAGTGGCGGCACACATGCAGCGTCCTCAGCTTCGGCACCTGAACATGGCTCAGATCACCAGCAGCCATCGACGGTTCCATACTCCGGACGGCACTCCCTGCGGCAACATCAGCGGTTTGGTTGCTGAGATGCAGCGACCGATTGTTCGCCGATTGTACAGCATCCCGGCCCATGTCGCTCACCTGAACGACGCGGACGCCAAACGTTATGCTGTCTCCTGGTTCGCACTGGCTGATCCGTGGGTTGGCATGTTCATCACGGCAAACCCCGGAACGCTGCTGCACCTTTGCCAGTTCTTCAATGACAACGCGGATCGCCTGATTCGGGATATTTCTGACGGAACAATTCGCTGCCAGGGATTGTCGAAAAGTGAACAGGCAACGCTGAAACGCCTGCTGAAGCGACGGCCGGCAAGGGCTCGCGAACTTCACAGGATTCTGAATGAACACGGTGCGCTGAAGCCCACGGAATGCTGGAAGGCGCTGCACACACTGGGCGTCTGGAGTGGCGGCAGTGCTCGAGCCTATCTGACGCAGCTTCGGCATGTGTACGGCGATGTACCAATTCGAGATCACGGACTGCATGCCAGCGAAGGCCGGATGACGAGTCCGGTTGACGATGGAACGCCGGCCGGAATCCTTGACATTCAGTCGCACTTTTTTGAGTTCGTTCCGGTTGAATACGGCGAAATCGCGAGTCCCGATGTCCTGGAAGCTCACGAACTGCAGTACGGCCGCGACTATTTCATTCTGCTGACAACCTCATCGGGGCTTTATCGATACAACATCCGCGACGTAGTCCGATGCGTGGGCTACTATGGCACGACGCCGCTGCTGGAGTTCCGTCATAAGGGCGCCCACATTTCCAGCATCGCCGGGGAAAAGATCGCGGAGTCCCAGGTTGTGGATGCCGTTGAGCGTGCCTGTCGTCATCAGGAGGTTCTGCTGCAGCAGTTCACGCTGACTCCCGAATGGGGAACTCCGCCGCGATACACACTGTTCGTGCAGCCTCGCAGTTTAAACGGGTCGCCACCGGCTTCGCTGTTGCAGGATCTTTCACGCGAAGTCGACCGGCTGCTGCGGCAGGCGAACTGCGAATACGAAGAGAAACGAGGTACCCGGCGGCTGGGATCGGTCGAAACATGCGTGGTGCCCGACCATCACTGGGACGCATTCATGGCGCAACGTATCAGCCGCGCCGGAGGCAGTGTCGAACAATATAAGCACCCGTGCCTGCTGCCCGATCCTCACTTTGAACGGCTGTTTCTGACAATGTCCCGGCCGGTGTCCCGTGCCATTGGCGAAGAAGTGTAGTTCTGGCCGGCATGTGTCACCTGCAAAGCCCGCTGCAGCTGCTGCCGCCGACAAAGAGGCGGAACAGGAATACGTGTCACTTTCGGAGTCGCGAATGCAGCTCACAACACAGACTGACTACGCGCTGAGAACGCTGATGTACCTCGCGGCCGTTTCTTCAAGGGCCACCGTCGGCGAAGTCTCGCAACTGTTTGGAATCTCCGTACACCATGTCGCGAAAGTCGTGAACCTGCTGTCGCGGCATGGTTTCGTGCGAAGCATTCGAGGCGTCGGAGGAGGCATTGAACTCGCCCGACAGCCGGATCAGATTCTGGTCGGCGACGTGATTTCCCGGTTTGAGGGCAGCCTGCACCTTCTGGATTGCATCGATCAGACAAACGTCTGCGCGATCGAGTCCTTCTGCAAGCTGAAACGCGTCCTGGCGGAAGCGGAGCGAATCCAGCTTGAATATCTGAACAGCGTGACGCTTGCCGAAATCGCACCAACGCACCGCCAGTTGAACAGATCGGCCGCATCGTCGGAACCGAAGTAGCAGCCTGAGTATGGATACCGGGAGAGCAGGCACAACAACAGCCGGAGCCAGCATGCTTCGAAGGCCGGAACGTCGGCTCTGCGCGAAACGAAATATCCAGCACAAGACAGAGGAGAGGAATTCGTGACGGATTTCCTGCGACAGACCGAAACGTCAGCGTAATCCAGAACGCGGAGAAAAGGGCGGATTTGGCTGGCCGCGGCGGACGCCGAAACTTTTCGCTCTTCTTACTCCCGCGAGCCCGAGTGCCGCATTCTGCCCCGCTCGCGGCATAGAAGTAGCTGTCTATTTCATCGCGGAAACTGGCGCTTCCGGGGAATGGGGGAGTTGCTGAAGGATCGGTCGATGAAGGTCTGCTGATGTTCGCCGTCATTCCTGCGGAGACTTCGATCGGATCTGACGCTGCGATCCGACAAACGCTGCGTGTCCGGTTGTTGATGCCCGGAGGGCAGGCACAACGTCAGCCGGAGCCGGCAGGCTCCGGAAGCCGGCGTCTCCGCGTCCGCAGGCCTGAACGGCCGACACATCCGCTGCGGCTAAAGCTGTATCGCCCCTCCGGGGCTTTTGCCAGGAATTAGGCACCTGACCAGTGGCTGACGCCACCAGCACAGGTTGTGTCGGCCCGCGGGGTCTGAAACGCGATTGGGCAATCGCCCCCAAACTCCCGGATGGGTCCTCAATGCGACTCCGCAAACGTGTCGAAGCGCGGAACGAAAGTCGAAACGCCCACATCCGTGGCTGAGAATACTCGGCGCTGGCTGTGGGCGTCTGTAAGACACGAATCCGGCAAGCGGAGTCGTTATTCGATGGGGATCGTGTAGCTGATCGCTCCGATCGGTGCACCTTTTTCGACTTCGGCGTAGTGGGCGTGGCACATGACGCACTTTTCCATGACGACCGGGACGGTAGTCACAGTGCGAAGGAACGGCTTCCCGTCTGTACTGACAACCTCTTCATGAAGCTTCGCCCCCGCCTTCAGCTTCTTGATACCCGCCTTTTCGAAATCGTCGCGGGCGACGTTTTTCTCATCGTATGGCTGTCCGGTGGCATCGATCAGGCGCACTTTCGTGGGACCGGAACTTGAAATGTTTTCAAACAGCGCCACGGCAGCACTGCCCGCCGCGAAGTCGTTTTCATCGTGAACATACTTGTCGGTGATCAGCACGACCGTCTGTTTGAAGATGTTATCGAGCATCGCGGTTGTCTTGCGAGCACGTTCCACTGCGGCTGCATCCGGCTTCCCGGCTGCCGCCTTTTCGTCGGCCTCAGCACGACCGGCACTGACACTGAAGTACATTGCTGCGGCGGCCACGGCAGCCACACAGCACAGGACGACCGCATACTTCTTCATCATCGCGAACCCTTCCGAACAAAAACGGGCTGAAAAGTGACAGAGCGGACTCCCGCCGCACCGTATCAACTGGCGACTTCCACCGCGTCTGCGTTCGACGCCCGGCAGTCGCCTCACAACCATGCAAAAGAGGTACTTGTTTTACCTCTTTACAGAACCTCGTCAAGCGTGCAGCGACCGGCGCGCTTGCAGATCGCGCGGCGCGGAATCACACTGACACGGGGTTCAGGTATCCGTGGTCAGAAGTCGGACGAGATGCCATCAGGCTGCAGTTGACTCTGTCAGGCGAACACACTGCATGATGAAACAAGAGACAACACGGCGGTGGACGCTGGCCGATTTCTCGAAAATTGACGGTGTCCCGTGTCCCTGCGGCACCGCACGACGCGCGTTCCATGGAATCGATGCGTTTCCGGGTTCGCTGCACGTCACGGAAATCAGCGACGACGCTCAGAAGCATTACCACAAGAACCTGACAGAAACTTACTACTTCCTTGAATGCGGTCCCGGTGCGAGGATGGAACTGGACGACGAAGTGATTGACGTCCGTCCGGGCATCGCCATCGTCATTCCGCCCGGAGTTCGTCACCGGGCGCTCGGACGAATGAAAGTCCTGATCATCGTCATTCCGGAATTCGATCCGGACGACGAGTGGCTGGATTAGTCGCGAATTTCGGAATAGGCCTGTGAGAACGCTGACTCTGCCCGTTGCGCTGTGCGCCATTCTGTTGACAAGCTGCAATCACCGACCGGTCGCCGCGGAAGATGCGATCGCGGGACTGACGATTGCAAATCCGTCGGACCTCGGAATCAATGTCCGTCGATTGCAGATCATTGAAGAGATCGTGCAGCAGGAGTTGTCCCGCGACAGAATGCCCGGCTGCGTGATCTTGATCGGCTATCGCGGAAGCATCGTCTACCACGAAGCGTTCGGGCATCGGCAGCTTCAGCCCGAACCATTGCCGATGGACAAGGACACTGTGTTCGACATGGCGTCGCTGACAAAGCCGATGGCCACAGCCACCAGTGTGATGAAGCTGGTGGAAGACGGGCAGGTCGAGCTGGATGCTCCGGTGTCGACATACATTCCTGAATTCACCGGCAGCGGCAAAGACACCATCACCGTGCAGCAGTTGCTGACTCACACCGGCGGATTGATTCCTGACAACGCGATGAGTGACTACGAGAACGGACCGGACACCGCCTTCGAAAGAATTCACAGCCTTGGACTGATCAGTGATCCGGGCACAAAATTCGGATACTCGGACGTTGGCTTCATCGTGCTTGGTGAGCTCGTCGAGCGGGTTTCCGGCAGCAGCGTTCACGAGTACTCGCAGCGGGCAATTTTCGAACCGCTGCAGATGTCGGAAACGGGATTTCTGCCTGCGGAGCCGTTGCGTGCCCGAGCCGCCCCGACGGAACAGCGGGACGGGCATTGGATGCAGGGCGAAGTCCACGACCCGCGCGCCTTTGCGCTGGGCGGAATCGCCGGACACGCCGGGTTGTTCTCGACAGCGCGCGACATGGCGCGCTACGCACAGATGATGCTCAATCAGGGCAGCCTGGGTGGCGTGCAGGTGCTGAAGCCGGAAACGGTCGAACGCATGACGGCGGGAGTCGAAGTCTCGTCCGGATTGAGAACGGCCGGCTGGGATATGAGATCGCCCTATTCGTCAAATCGCGGCGACCTGATGTCGAGTTCCGCGTATGGACACGGAGGCTTCACGGGCACGGGAATGTGGATCGATCCGGAACTGCAGCTTTTCGTGATCTTCCTCAGCAATCGTGTCCATCCCGACGGAAAGGGATCGGTGAATCCGCTCATCGGACGGATTGGAACAATCGCTGCGGCGGCACTGCCGGAATAACGGTGGCGGCGAGCGGATCAGGCGGTGCCGACACCCCCGGTGCGGATTGGGGGGAGCCACTTCCGGCCTGGCGAAGTCCGTGAACTCTAAGGGCTGGATCTTGCCGGCACTTCGGTCAGCGAAAACGCAACAGGATCGAAGACATAGACACGGCGATCCGCGAACGCGGCCTGAAGGTCATCGATCTCTTCCGGCGATTCCGGCATGCGGCAAACAAGGACGGGACCGCTGTAGTCCGGTGGATTGACGATGTAGCTCAATTGAAAATCGGTACCCGTTTCGTCGACCAGAATCAGCGCCGGTTTGGCCACGGCGTCGTCGCCGACCACATTCTGAAACTGCTTCATGCGGATTCTTGAGTACGCCAGTTCGCTGACAGCTGCGTCGACCTTTGAAGTACCCCACACTTCGGGAACACTGACCCAGTCCGGCAGCAGCGCGGAAGCAATGAAGCACAGCATCCATGCGATCGCTGGCTTCGGCGGCAACTGACGTTTCAGAATATCGACCGCGTACGTCAACCCGATTCCCGTCAGCAGCAGCAGCAGGGGAGCCGTTTCGAAGACGTAGTGCCAGTGCATGATCCCGTCAAACCAATACGGGATGTGAACAAGGTGCAGACTGATGACGCTGCAGGCCAGCAGTCGGATTCCGGTCCTGCTGACAACGAGACCGCCGTCCGTCTGCGCGGTTTCGGCTGCATCAGAGGCATCTCTGCTGGGCGACCCGAACAGCAGCGGCGGCAATGTCATTAGCAGGCCGAACAACACCGGCACGATGCCGAGCGACCACTGCGCGCTCGATGCAATGCGATGTCGAACATTCACGACTGCACCGGCGGGAGTCAGATTGGTGGCCCAGCGGTCATATTCGACAACCGCTTTCGGTCGAACCGTGTCAACTGTCGATTCGACCGCAGCCGCGGCATTGTTGAATCCGTAGCGATGGCTCGGAGTAAACGTGTCTGTGTACTGCTGATACGCCGACTTCAGCCAGGAACCCGTGATGCTGTGATTGAACAGCGCGAGAATCGCGAATCCAAGCAGCAACGGAACCGCCAGCCCGGCAGCGAGGACAGGCAGATTCATTGCGGATGCCGACCGACGGATTTCCGCGTCCGCGCGGTCGTCTTTCGGGAATGGTCGCAAAGAGTCGCTGGTCGCGGCATCCGATTTCGACGATCGAGCGAGCATTCGCCATGCAAACAGAAGGCCAAACGGCAGAGCGAACCCGGCTGCCGTCATGGGTCGCCCCAGCATTGCGAGCATCAGTGCCGTGCCAGCGATAAGCGAGAATCGCCAGCCGCCTCCCTGCAACATTCGCAGAAAAGCCCACAGAAAAATGCTCAGAGCCAGCATCGTCGGGTGATGTGCCAGGATCAGATTGCTGAACACAGCGAGCCCGGGACTGGCCGCGATCAGCAGCCCTCCGGCCAGAGCGGCTCGCTGCCGAACAAGCTGAGCTGCCGACAGATAGAAAAATGCAGCGGAAAGGGCACCGGCCAGCCACTGTCCCCAGACCGGGTGCTCCAGCTTCAGAAACGGAGCGACCCACATGCCGGTCCATGGGAAATAGCGGCTGGCAGTGCGATATTCGTTCAGGACGTGAAATTGATGGAACAAATCCGGTCGCACGGCAGCCGGAGGATACGAAAGTCTTCCGTCCAGAAATGTGCGTGCCTGCAGCAGGTAGCTGAACTCATCGTGATAGGCGGGCGGCAGGTCGGCGAATGCTGTTGTTTGGGCGTTGAACCCGTTCGATACAGAAACCGGCCGGCTGCCGACGGCGACACTGCAAACCAGCGACATAAGAAACACCGCAGCCACGGACGCGGTTCGCTGTCGCAGCGAGGCGAGATACGGTCCGGAAGGCATATCCGCGTAACCTGCGACCGATGCCGTTCGTGGTCGCTGGTGTCGCCGGACGAACAGAAACAGCGACGGCAACGCCAGCAGGACAATTGTCGGCGGAGTCGATTCGACGCTCCAGAAACTGGTGGCCCAGACCAGCGCGTCGGCACCTGCGTCGAGGACTGCTCGCAAACGCTGCGCTTCGGCTCGGCGGCAGAATTCAAGAACTGACAGCCAGCAAAGTGCCAGCCAGAGCGCCTGCGGTGAAAGAAATCTGCGAGACATGAACCGTCGGCTATCGGGATCCGGTTTCGAACGCACACCATGCCGTCCGGGCCGCGACAGAGTATGCCTGAAAAGACCAGCGTTGACGGAACGTTGCGGGTCACTTCAAAACCCGGTCCAATACCTGCCAGCGGCTCTTCCGTTTTGAAGTACGCGAAACCATACGTCTTTATCAGCGCGGATTCCATGAAACGTCCCGGTTCACCGCCAGGCCTGCTGTTTCGCCTCATTGTTCCGGCGACGGCAGTGTTTGTCGTGACAATACTGGCCACGATCGCGTGTCTGTTCGGCGACCCGCGAGCTCCCGTAGCGCGATGGTTCGAGGCTCACGTGAACAAGCTGCTGCTGGGTGAACTGGTCGCGGTTGTTGTGCTGTCGCTGCTGGCAATGACGGTTGACCGGATTCGAACGCTGCGAAACTCCGGCAAAGAAGATCCCTGATCCGGCCTTGCCGCAACTGGCGGATCGTCGCCGAATGTCGGCCGCGACATCGCACCACCCTGTCTGCCGGGCCGGCAAGTTCCCTTCCTCGAATCACTTCGTGTTTCCTGCATGTCTCAGCCTTCGCTTAAGCTGCCCGTTATCCAGAACTGGAGCTGCCACAATTGCAGCGGGTGTTGCCGCGAGCATCTGATTGAGATTACCGAAGTCGAAAAACGCCGCATTGAAAAGCAGGGCTGGACGGCGAAGGACGGGATCTCGATGGAACGCCCTGTCATTCAAAAGATCGCCCGAGGCCGCTATCGCCTTGCTCACACGGCTGATGGAGCCTGCGTGTTTCTGAACGAAGACGGACTTTGCCGCATCCATGCGAACTTCGGCGAATCAGCAAAGCCACTCGCATGTCGGGTGTATCCGTACGCGTACCATCCTGCAGGCAAAGAAATCACAGTCAGCCTTCGATTCAGTTGCCCGTCCGTTGTCCAGAATCTGGGAACTCCGGTTGCCCGACAGTCCGCCGGATTGCGACAAGTTGCGTCGGAGGTCATCGCCGGGAAAAAAATGGCCGTCGCGCCTCCCGCGATTCATGGAAGCCAGCAACTCGACTGGGCGGACTTCCACCGTTTCCTGAAAGCGCTGGATGATTCGTTTGCCGACGAGTCCGTTAATTTTGCCGTACGACTGATGCGTGTGCTGACATGGCTGGAAGTTGTTGAGGTCTCACAATTCAGCACGGTGCGAGGTGCGAAGCTGGACGATTATCTTGCGCGCCTGCTGGCCGCGGCCAGGAAGGCTCAGCCGGACAACGACCTGCCGGTTCTGAAACCTGGTCGATCCGCCAGGACCATGTTTCGACAGATGGTCGCTCAGTATGCGAGGCACGATACGGAAGCGACCGCGCGCGGAGGATTGAAGACGAAGCTGCGGCTGGCGGCAACGGCTGTCAGGTTCGCAACCGGTCGGGGCAGGGTGCCGCTCATGCCGGAACCTGCATCGGTGTCAGTTGCGTTTGGCGGAAATCTGCGGGGAGAATCCGATGCTGAGGCGGTGCCTTCGACACCAGCGGAGTCGCGTCGCAGCCAACAGCCGTCCCGCCGACCTTCGTTCGCAGATCTTGAAGCGCCGTTCAGTTGCCGTCGTCCCGATGTTGATGAACTCTTCACAAGGTATTTTCGCGTCAAGATTCAGGGAATACATTTTTGCGGCCCGGCTCATTACGATACGCCGCTGCTGGAAGGCTTCCAAAGTCTCGCCCTGATGTATCCGATTACGCTTTGGCTGGCGGTGTTGCGAGCGGCCAGACGCGGCGATTCCCGGATCGAACTGCAGGACGCGCAGGCGGCCCTGGCAACAACGGATCACAACTTCGGGTATTCACCGGCGCTGGGTCTGAGATCCGCACTGAATCGCGTCCGAATCCTGGCCCGGATGCAGCAGGTAACAGCGATTTGCGGATGGTACAGCCGGTAGCCTGCATGCAATGGACAAGCCGCTTCCGACCGCCATTGAATCGTATGACGATGCCGTTCGCTGGATTTACGGTCGTATCAATTACGAACAAATCCGGCCGCGCCGGTCGTCGAACCATTTTCGGCTGGACCGAATTCGCCGGCTGCTGTCGCTGATTAACTCGCCGCAGGACCGCATTCCGGCGATCCACATCGCAGGAACCAAGGGCAAGGGCTCCACAGCTGCGATGATTGACTCGATGCTGCGAGCCTCCGGAATTCGAACGGGGCTGTACACGTCGCCTCATATCCATCGGTTCGAAGAACGCATGCAGGTCGACGGACGGGTTCCAGACGAATCGGAAATGACGGACCTTGTCGCGCGGCTGGCAGCCATTTTGCAGTCGGATCACACAGGAGCGGCCGAAGGCGGCCCCACGTACTTCGAAGTCGCCACAATGCTGGCGTGGATGTACTTTGATGACCAGCACATCGAAACGGCCGTTCTGGAAACCGGACTCGGAGGCCGCCTGGACTGCACCAACGTCTGCCACCCGCTGGTGACGGTGTTCACGACGATCGGCCTGGATCACACACACATCCTCGGCAACACTCATCAGCAGATCGCTGCGGAGAAAGCGGGAATCATTAAGACCGGCGTACCGGTCATCTGTGGAGTCAACCGGCGGGAGGCACGGGAAGTCATCGAATCCAAAGCGGCGGAACTCGGCTGCGATTTCCGGCTGCTGGGGCGCGATATCCGGATCGGCTTCAGTCAATCAGAATCACCCGGTTCCGGGAAACTGTCGGTGAACACCGGTCACTGGCGTTACGACGACCTGACGGTTCCGCTGATCGGCAAACACCAGCTTCGCAATGCTGCACTGGCGGTTGCCGCTGTCTCAACGCTGAGTGAGACCGACGATCGCATCACGCCGGCCACAATCCGCGCGGGTCTTGCCGCGACACGCTGGCCGCTGCGGTTTGAAGTCATCAAGACGCAGCCGACGATCATCCTGGACGCGGCCCATAATCCGGATGCGATTGAGGCGCTGCTGGCGACGCTGGAGTCGCCATCGTGGCAGTCACGCAGACGAGTGCTGATTTTTGCCGCGAGCAAAGACAAGGACGCGGCCGGAATGCTGAATCAGGTGGTCACTGCCTTTGACGATGTCATCCTGACACGCTTTGAAACCAATCCCCGCAGTGCGTCACCTGCCAGACTTCGATCGCTGCTGCCTTCGCGGGGCACCTTGAACTTCGCGGCCGAAATTTCTGAATCACCAAACCCCGAAGCGGCCCTGGCGGAGGCTCGTCGACTCGCCGACAAAGGCGGATTGATCTGCGTGGCCGGTTCGATTTTTCTGGCTGCGGAAATCCGTGACATGCTGATTCGCAGCGGAGAGCTGATTTATACTGGCCGCGGCGAACGCTGATACTTTTCGCACTTCTTCATGCCGCGAGCCAGAATACCTCAAATTGCCCCGCTCGGGGTATAGCCGAATGGTCAGCCTGTCGCGTACAGAACCGGCGACTCCGCATCAGGAATAACGCCGGGAATTCGTCAACGGCTGCTGACCGATCACGGTTCGGTCGGTGGTCTGCAACAAATCGAAAGTAACATCATGTTCGCGATTCGTCATGCCGTTGTAACCGCGTTGCTGCTGCTTCCGGGACTTTCCGTCGCGAGCCCGCAAACTTTTCCGCAGGCGGTCGTGGCGGCTGACCATCCGGCGGCCAGTGCCGCGGGAATCGAAATGCTGCAGCAGGGGGGCAATGTCGTCGACGCGGCAGTGGCAACGTCGTTTGCACTTTCCGTCGTTCGTCCGGCGAGCTGCGGCATCGGCGGCGGCGGTTTCATGCTGATCTGGGATGCCGAAAAACACCAGGCCGTTGCTCTTGACTATCGCGAACGAGCTCCGGCATCTGCCACGCCCGAGATGTTTGCGCAGAACGGAGCCGCATCGCAGCCGGAAGACGCCAGCGTGCGCGGCGGACGAGCGGTGGCCGTTCCCGGTACGGTCGCGGGGCTGTGTTACGCCGCCGAACACTATGGAACTCTGCCTCTGGCAACGCTGCTGGCGCCGGCCATTCGCCTGGCTCACGAAGGAGTTGCCGTGGACGAATTCGATGTTGAAGCGCAACACGACACGCTGGGCAAGCTGAATCGGTTTGCCGGCTACGACAGCCGGTTCGCGTCGCTGCGAAGGCTGTATTTGAACAGGGGGCAACTGTGGTCGGCGGGCGATCGGTTCCATTCTCCGCAGCACCGCCTGCTTCAGATCATTGCAGCGGAAGGAAGAGCCGGGTTCTACGAAGGCCGCGTTGCCGAAGCGATTGCGGGCACTGTCCGCAATCACGGCGGCGCGATGACAATGGATGATCTGCGAACCATGCAACCCGTCGTGCGCGCCGCGCTGGTGCGCCGGTTCGGCGGGGCAGATATTGTCACCATGCCGCCCCCGTCAAGCGGCGGAGTCGCGTTGCTGCAGATGCTTCAGACGCTGGAACGCTGGGAGACCGAATCCGGTCGGTCTCTGAATTCGCTGCATCAGAACTCGGCGGACTACATTCATGTCGTCACCGAAGCGATGAAGCACGCGTTTGCGGATCGAGCTGAATTTCTGGGTGATTCCGATTTCGTGGACGTTCCCGTTCGCCGACTGCTCGACGCCGACTACGCGGGCGGGATGGCTGGAAAGATCACGCTGAACCGCACATTGTCGCAGGAAGCGTACGGACGATTCTTCAATCGACCCGATGCAGGGACCAGCCATTTCTCCGTCATCGACGCCGCCGGCAACGCGGTCGCCTGCACGGAAACGATCAACCTGACATACGGAAGCTTTGTCGTGGTTCCGGAGTTTGGTGTTGTGCTGAACAATGAAATGGATGACTTCGCGGCTCGGCCGGGTGAGCCGAATGCTTTCGGCCTGATTCAAAGCAATGCAAACGCCGTCGCGGCAGGCAAGAAGCCGCTGTCGAGCATGACTCCCACGATTCTGGTCGTTGACAATCAGGCCGTGTTCGCCAGCGGAGCCTCCGGCGGTCCGCGGATCATTTCTGCAACGCTGCAGTCGATTCTGAATCATGTGGTGTTCGGCATGCCGCCGGATCAGGCCGTCGCCACGCCGCGATTTCATCACCAGTGGTCACCGAATGAATTGCTGCTGGAAGAGGCAATTCCCGATGCTGTCGCACGGGATCTGCAGTCGCGAGGCCATGCCGTCAAGCGAAGCTCGGGACTCGCGGCTGCCCAGGCCGCCGCCCGCGACGCGTCGGGTCTGACGGGAGGCAGCGATCCTCGAAAGGGCGGAAAACCAGCGGGATTCTGACTGCAACGCACCGGTCAGTCGGACTTCATCAGCCGACAAAGCAGTCCGTCGTATTTCCGGATCGCGGCGTCCCAGGTGAAGTTTTCCTTCACCATCGCAAATGCATTCTCAGCAACTTCCGCACGAAGCTGAGGCGACTGAAGCACCTGCGTGATCGTGGCCGCAAGGTCATCAGGTTGTCCGGGCGGAACCAGCCAGCCAGTGTCTTTGTCCCGAATCAGATCGCGCACACCGTCGACATCTGAAGCCACAACCGGCAGCCGGTGAGCCATCGCTTCCAGAACAACGTTGGGCAGCCCTTCCCAAATCGAAGGAAGCACCAGCAGATCCGCGGCCTGCAAAAAATCGGCAACGTCATCGCGATGTCCGAGCAGCCGCACACGATCGCTCAATCCACGCTGTTGGATCAGCCGCGTCATCGCCGATCGCTGCGGACCGTCGCCGATGAAGTCAAGCGTGGTCGCCGTCCGCACGCCGTCAGACAGTCGGCAGAATGCCTCAACAAGTGTCTGCGGCGACTTCTGAGCCGTCAGACGCCCGACGTACAGAATCCGAAAGCTACTTGGTGAACCCAGGACAACGCGGCGAGACGGCTCAGCCGGAAGGTCGACTCCATTTGGAATCGCAGAAATCTTCGACGACGGAATGCCGCACAGACGTGAATGAAGTTCCGCGACGGCATCACTCACGGCGACATAGTGATCGACGAGCCGACGCGTCAGCCGGTCCGACCAGATAATCCAGCGACGCGAATCGGCAACGCGAATTCCGGACACCACGCGGGGGAGCTTCAGCCAGCGACCGACGATTCGACCGACAATGTTCGCCTGGTGCAGAAAGCAAAGCAGGATCTCCGGAGGCGAAGCTATCAAATGGCGAGTCAGCCGGTAGACGGCCCGGACGTCGCCGAACCAACCGCACTTGAGCGCAGTCACGGGGATCCCCGCGGCATGCAGCGGCTGTGCCATCACTCCGGCATCGCGCAGACTGACGACGGACACGTCCCAGCCCAGATCCTTCAGTCCGACGGCGATTCGCACCAGAGCCTTTTCGGCCCCGCCGGGGTCGAGTTCCGTAATGCAGAAAACGAGCCGCTTTGATGAAGTCTGCGACGGGGAATTCACGTCAGAGTTCGCGTCTGAATTCTGCATCTGTCGCCGATTCGACGTATTGACGGTGGATGTTGGCGAATTGCGACGTCACACTTCGCCCGCGAACGACGCCACGCATCCCGCATCGCAGCAGACTTCCGCGTTGTCGCCCTCCGTCAATGAGCTTCTTTCCGTGAGTTGTACGCTTCACGGATGAGATGTCGAGCAGGCGACATCCGCGAGACTGTTCGGCGGGCTCAACTTCGCAGCCGCATCGGATCTCCGTCAGCCGCATGTCAGCACCCGATCTGAACGATATTTCCGCCTGGCAGTACGACCTGCCCGAACACCTGATCGCCACGCGCCCGGCCGCTCGCCGCGACGACGCACGCCTGATGCTTGTGGACACTCAGACGCAGAAGATTTCGCATCACCGGATACGAGACCTGCCGGAACTTCTGCAGCCGGGAGACCGCCTGGTCTTCAACGATACGAAAGTGCTGCAAGCGCGTTTGCTCGGATTTCGAACTTCGACAAAGGGCCGCTGGGAAGGCCTGTTCCTGGAAGAACTGCCCGACCGTCGCTGGCGAATTACGGGACAAACGCGCGGCAGGCTTCGAGCCGGCGAAAGCCTGACAATCGAACCGGCGGACCATCACGCTGCCCGCAGCCGGTCGCTGCAGCTTCTGCTGGAAGAACAATGCGACGACGGAACCTGGATCGCGTCGCCTTGTCCGAGCGGAGCGTCTTTCGAGATTCTGGAAAGCTTCGGAACGCTGCCGCTGCCGCCCTACATCGGTCGCAGCATAGCCAGCGCAGAAGATCGCGATCGCTACCAGACGGTCTTTGCGCAGGAACCGGGGGCCATCGCGGCCCCGACCGCGGGACTGCATTTTACTCCTGAGTTGCTTGCGTCGTGCGCTCAACACGGCATTGAGGAAAGTTACGTGACGCTGCATGTCGGAATCGGCACGTTTCGGCCGGTCAGCACCGAAAAACTCAGCGATCATCGAATGCATTTCGAATGGTGCCGGGTTCCCGGCCAAACCGCCGCCGATGTTCTCAACACGAAAGCCGCCGGACATCTCGTGACGGCGGTTGGAACAACCACCGTACGGACTCTCGAAGCCGCGGTCGCCGAAACGGGATCACTGTCCGAGTGGCAGGGACGGACAGACCTGTTTATTCAACCGGGGTTTCGCTTCCAGGTCATTGACCGGCTGCTGACGAATTTTCACCTGCCCGGTTCGACGCTCATCGTGCTTGTCGCCGCGCTTGCCGGATACGATCTGATAATGGAAGCTTATCGCGTTGCCGTCGAACAGCGCTATCGCTTTTACAGCTACGGCGATGCGATGCTGATCGCTTAATGCAGCACTCACGTCGGCGGAATTGACAGCCAGCGCCGCCGATTATTCCCATCACGCAGTCGCCGCCGCCACGATTCCCCCTGCCGGAACTGAAATGTCACGACTTCAGGATCTTACTTCCCATTTTCTGCTGATGTGCCTGCGGATCATCCTGGCGGCATGGATCGGAGCCGCAGTTCTGTACGTGATGACCAGCGTGGCCGAACAGACATCGCCGAATATCAACTCCACGACTCGCGACCAGTTGGCAACGATCCGTTTTCCGTATTACTACGACTTTGGCTTTGCCGTGCACATTGCGGCCGCGATGGCATGTGGCGCCGCGATCTTGGTGAGCACTGCCGGCGTCCGTCGCCGGGTCATTTTGATTCTGGCATTCCTGGTGCTTTCGGGTGTTCTGTTCTGCGCTGATTACTTTTTCGTCTACCGGCCGCTTCAGGCACTGATTGTCCCTCCCGGCCAGGCACGGACTCAGGAATTCATGCGCCTGCACAACCTTTCGCGACTCGCCAACGAAGCGCATCTTTCCGCGGCCCTGGCGGCGACGCTAATCGCCGCGTGGCCGGTTTCCCGAAGGAAGGATTCCGATCCGCAGGCGGATCCACAGAGCACTTCCGGCTGAGACCAGCGGCACTTCCGGTCACTGCGCCGGCGGATTTTCCCGGATAATTCTCAGTCCTTTGTTTCGCGAGGCCGGTTGGCGGTCATAATCTCACCTGTTCCTGATTCCGTCAGGTCCGGAACACGGTCGTCGCGATACTTCACCCGCTACTTCGAATCAACGCCACAACATGATGCATACGCTACTCGTCACTGGTGGAGCAGGCTTCATCGGAAGCTGCTTTGTTCGCCGCGCGGTAGATCGCGGCGACACCAGAATCATCAATCTGGACAAGCTGACGTACGCCGGAAATCCCGATTCACTGCCGGACTGCGGCCCGGACAAGCATTTGCTGGTCGAAGGTGATATCGGCGACAGCAGTCTGGTGCGCGAGCTGCTGGAGACTCACCGTCCCGCTGCGATCGTCAATTTCGCAGCCGAATCGCACGTCGACCGCTCCATCGACGGACCTCTGGAGTTTGTGGAAACGAACGTTCTTGGAACCTGCCGGTTGCTGGAGGAAGTTCGCCGGTACTACGGATCGCTGAGCGGCAGTGACCGCGACCGTTTTCGGTTCTTGCATGTGTCGACGGATGAAGTCTACGGGTCGCTCGGCGATACCGGTCTGTTCACGGAAGAAACTCCGTATTCCCCGAACAGCCCGTATTCAGCTTCCAAGGCTGCTTCCGATCATTTTGTCAGAGCCTACCTGCATACCTACGGATTGCCGACCGTCATCACGAACTGCAGCAATAACTACGGTCCGTTTCAGTTTCCCGAAAAACTCATCCCTCTGATGATCCTGAATGCGCTGGAAGGCAAACCACTTCCCGTCTACGGAGACGGCCTGAATGTGCGTGACTGGCTGTTTGTTGAGGACCACTGTTCCGCGATTGAAGCTGTCCTGTCGAACGGCCGCGTGGGTGAGTGCTACAACGTCGGCGGCAACAACGAACAGACAAACATCAACATCGTGAACACAATCTGCGACACTGTCGATCGACTGCAGCCGGGACTGAGCCACGCGCCGTGCCGTTCGCTGATCACGTATGTCAGGGATCGTCCCGGCCACGACCGGCGGTACGCGATTGATGCATCGAAGATCAGGCGTGAACTCAACTGGTCTCCCCGGAAAGACTTCAACTCCGGGATTGAAGAAACCGTCCGCTGGTATCTGGACAATCCCGAATGGATCGCACGCGTCCAGTCCGGAGCCTACCAGCGGGAACGCCTCGGCGTCGTCTGACTCTTCCCGGATTGCCAGGACTCAAATCACGATGAGCTATTTTTCCAAAGGAATCATCCTTGCCGGGGGCACCGGGTCGCGACTGTTTCCGCTGACACTTGGCATCAGCAAGCAGATGGCACCGGTCTACGACAAGCCGATGATCTACTATCCGCTGTCAACGCTCATGCTGGCGGGAATTCAGCAGGTTCTGGTGATTTCGTCGCCACGTGATATCAGCGGTTTCGAAAAACTGCTGGGGGACGGTTCGCAGTGGGGAATGTCGTTTCGTTATGTGACGCAGCCCAATCCGGAAGGACTTGCTCAGGCATTCATTCTGGGAGCCGACTTTGTTGGCGACAGCCATGTTTCGCTGGTGCTTGGTGACAACATCTTCTACGGCCGCGGATTCCAGCAGATCCTTGCCAGTGCCGCGTCGCTGAAGACCGGAGCCACGATTTTTGGATATGAAGTGCGCGACGCCAGACAGTACGGCGTCGTCGAATTCGACGCCGACGGCAAAGCCGTCTCACTGGAGGAAAAGCCCGCCGAACCGAAATCAAGCTTCGCAATCCCGGGATTGTACTTCTACGACAACGATGTCGTGGAAATCTCACGAAATCTGAAGCCGTCGCCCCGCGGAGAGCTGGAAATCACGGATGTCAACCGGGAGTACCTCCGCCGCGGAACTCTGCAGGTGGAGCCCCTTTCTCGCGGGTTCGCATGGCTGGATACGGGAACGCACGATTCCCTTCTGGACGCCGGGAATTTCGTTGCCGCCATCGAAAAACGAATGGGGCTGAAAATCTCCTGCCCGGAAGAAATCGCCTACATCCGCGGATTCATCGATCGCGGGCAGTTGCTGGCGCTCGCCGACGGCTACAGGAATGAATACGGCGAATACCTCCGGCTCGTCGCCGAAAAGCGAAAAGCCAGAGAAGCAATCTGACGGAACATCTCGCCAATCGAATTCGCGGGAATCGCAGGTCAGACCGTTGATTCTCGTCAATTCGTTGCCATAGTCATGAACATTCCGTCCGCCTCCCAGTTCCGCGGCGGTCCACAAACGAAGAGAGATCAGGCATGAGTCAAACCATCGAAGCAAATTCCACGGCCGCAGCGCTGTTGGAGAAGATCGAAAGCAAAACGGCGAAAGTTGGCGTGATCGGACTTGGGTACGTCGGACTTCCGCTGATCAGCGCGTTCACGAACGCCGGTCTGAAATGCATCGGCTACGACGTCGACAAGAAAAAGGTCGACGCACTGAAAGCCGGTCGCAGCTACATCAAACACATCGCGGGCGAGACCATCGCAGGCTGGATTCAGAGGGATGTGCTGGAACCCACGGCTGACATGTCTCGGCTGGACGAAGCTGACGCACTGCTGATCTGTGTCCCGACGCCGCTGAACGATAGCCGCGATCCGGATCTTGCCTATGTCGAAGGCACCGCAAGAGCAATCGCAAAGACGCTGCGGCCAGGCCAATTGGTGATTCTGGAGAGCACGACGTACCCCACAACCACGCGCGATGTGATGATCCCGATCCTGGATTCCAATCCCGCCGGACTCAAATGCGGCGAAGACTATTTTGTGGCCTACAGCCCGGAACGGGAAGATCCGGGCAATGCGGACTATTCCGCTGCCGGAATTCCCAAGGTTGTCGGAGGAGCTGACGAGCAGAGCTGCGACCTGGCCTGCAGGCTGTATTCTCACGCAATCGTTCAGGTCATTCCGGTCACCAGTTGCGAAATCGCGGAAGCCTGCAAGATCCTTGAAAACACCTATCGCGCTGTCAACATCGCACTGGTCAATGAACTGAAGACGCTGTTTGACCGGATGGGCATTGATGTCTGGGCCGTCGTCGACGCGGCGAAAACTAAACCCTTCGGGTTCCAGGCGTTCTATCCGGGTCCTGGCCTGGGAGGCCACTGCATTCCCATCGACCCGTTCTACCTGTCGTGGCTTGCGCGCCGCCAGGGAATGTCCACTCGATTCATTGAACTTGCCGGCGAAGTGAACGCCGTCATGCCCAGATACGTGATTTCGCAACTGGCGGAATTCCTGAACGAAGTCGGAAAACCGCTTAAAGGCAGCCGCATTTGCCTGCTGGGAATGGCCTACAAGAAAGACGTCGACGATCCGCGCGAAAGTCCTTCGTTCGAACTGATGGAACTGCTGATGGAACGCGGCGTGAGACTGACGTACAACGATCCGCACATTCCGTCGCTGCCCAGGATGCGGCATCACGACGTGCCGGAAATGTCAAGCACGGAATTGACACCCGAGTTTCTGGCCTCCCAGGATTGCGTTCTGATTGCGACCGATCACTCGGCCTACGACTATGACTTCATCGTGAAGCACTCCCGAATGATCCTGGACACTCGCAACGCCACGAAAAACGTTCGGGAAGGCCGAGCAAAGATCTTCAAGGCGTAACGCGCCGACCAGTCGTCATGTCGCGCGACATTCCCGGTTGGTTGTTCCCAACCGGGTTCGTCGCGCAGAGACCCAGCACCGGACGTCCGGCTACACTGTCAGCAGTTCGCCGACGGAGTCAGCCAGGACATCATCCAGCACCTTCAGGTCGCCAGCGACAGGTCTCATGCTGCCTGACGTCATGCCTGTGGCCGACTGAGTACCCGATGGCGCCGATGCGTACCGGTTCGGGCTCATCGTCGCAGAAGAGCTATTGGCGGGGATTACCGACGGCGGCAGCACCGGCGGCGTCACGTAACCGGAGCTTGAAGAAAACAATCCCGGAAACGACGCGGGGGGCATCGCCAGGAAGTTCTGGAACACGATCACCGCGTCACTGATATTCAGAATCGCATCGCCGTTCATATCGGCAAACATCGAATAGCCTGCGCCCCCCGGCTGAGCCAGGAAATTCTGAAAGACGAGTACCGCGTCACTGATATTGACCAGTCCACTGCGATTTGCGTCGCCTCGATTTGTCACCAGATGAAAATTGAAGTCGTTGGCCGGATCACCCACCGGGGCAGGGCCGCCCGAAGTGAGCGTGTCGACGGAATTGACAAAATCGCCGTCAAGAGGCTCTCCGGCAAGGCTCAGTACGGTGTCCTGGATTTCCAGTCGCAGCGCGTCAACCGGCAGTGTCGCGGTCAGGTCAATGACCATCTGGTTGCCGACTACGGTGATCAGACTGATTGAAGGCGACGAGTTCACTCCATGCAGGATTACGTTGCCGTTTTCGATCACAGTCGCGTCGTCGACGGATTCCGTGAACGTCACAATCAGGCGGTTGATATTTCCCCACGGCAGCGGCGTGATCTGTGCCGCCGATCCTGTCGGAATGGAAAAGCCCTGACCAAGTCCGGAGCCGACAGTTTCGCCATCCGCTGCATCGCGAAAGTCGTCGTTCCACGAAGACGAACTGACTTTCACTTCGGTCACCTGCAGCGGAGGTGCCAGCGGTGCATCGACAATCTCGATTTCTGACCATGTGACCGCAGCGTGACTTGAGGAAGTGAGCGATCCGGTGCCGTTGCCGTTGTCCGTGAAGACGACACCGGAAACTCCTGCAAGATCGAAGCTCAGGTGGTCTCCGATTCCGCCGTTCGGAAACACGGGGCTTCCGCCGTTGATCGCAATCGGTATCCCAACCTGCGGTGCCACCGTGATCGTATCGTTCCCGTCTCCGGCGTTGATCGTAATCGCTGATATCGCCGCCGCGGGAAATCGGCTGACGAACGCCGGGAGATCCGATGCGTCGCCATTCGGACCGGTACCGGCAACGTCGTTGCCGATGTCCACAGAAACGACGATATCCGATCCGTCCATGGCAACATCAATCACGTCCGCGCTTCCTCCCAATCCGCCGCGGACAATAAGTTCTCCGGCTGCCTCATCCAGAAAGGCATACGTCGTGCCGAATGTCTGCGGCATGACGATGGAGTAGTCGTAAACATCCTGAAACACGAGCGCCAAAACGTCGTTCACCAGCGTGCGCTGGCCGAATGCGTAAATCGCATTGCCAGGATCGTCAGTGCCCACAAGATTGCGAGTGCCGCGATACGCGCTATTGAATGTTACCGGCTGATTGGTGCCGGACCCGGGCTTGCCGGCGCTGTGGACAACCTGACCAAAGTCGTTTCCACCGCCACCGCCGTTGTTGCTGGTCATCAGGTGAGTCACACTGGGACCGTCAAAGACCCAATAGTTCCCGACGCCGCCGCCTTCTGACTGGTCCGCGATTCCCGTGTTGGTGACAGTGCCGTTATTGGGACTGTTCATTCGGGCGGGCGAAAGAAACAGGCCGATGGAATGCGTGATTTCCGCATTCACGAGCGTAAACAGGTCGGACTTTCCGGCAGCCGGGCTGCCGGCATGAGCGAACGCCATAAACGCGCCACCGGTGGGATTGCCCTGGAATTCCGACCAGTCCATCGGAGTCGGGTCGAGGAAGAAGCCGCCTCCATCACCCAGTCCGTCGCCCGTCGTGTCATTCCCCCGGCTGACGGTCACATTTCCGGACGTCGGATAACCGTCTTGGAAGGACGCACCGGCGGATGCTCCGAATCCCGTTCCGGACGCAGCCATCGACACAGTAATGTTGATTTGACCGGGACCACCAAAACCGGCGTGATTGAGGTCAGTGATGACGCGTTCCCACGAAGCGAACACGGCGTCCACCACGCCCCGCGCAAGGGCTGCGTCCGTGCCGAAAGTGGAATCGAATCGGTCTGACGCCAGCCCGCGATTCACCCAGTTCAGGCGACGCAGACCAATATTGACCGCATAGTCCTCGACCTCACCGTCCGCTGCGGCTCCTGTGATGCCGGTGCCGCTCGCCGTGCTGATTCGAAAACGTCCGAAGCTTTGGCCAATAACCGCACCCGCCGGGACGTTGACCGTCAGAGAATTCACACCGGCCGACAGCGACTGGTCGGTGAAGATCTGTTCTCCGGAATCGGTCCAGTCGCCATCCGCGTTCCAGTCGATCCACGCATTCAGAAGGCCGCCTCCGAGTGATGCCGTGACCTGAATCGTTTCGGACTCACCCGGATCAATGCCGGTGGCGAAGACGACACCATCTTCATCGGCGCCATCTGTGGCGGCCGTAGAGCTATGCGTTCCGTCAGCTTCCACATCGATCGAGTCTCCAAGGAATAATGCTCCAGCGGTGTGGCGCGCACCGTTTTCCGCCAATGTGACGGGATACGGTGCCGGGGCGTCGCCGAAGTCCTCGGTCGGCGGATCCGGTACGTCGCTGAGCCGAATGGTGTCGATTCTCCATCCGGTCGCTGAGACCGAACTGTCGGTCCCCATTCTCCATCGTAACTGAGCATTCTGTCCGTATGCCGCAGTGGGAAGGTCGACGACGGTGGAAAGATAACCGCCGGAATTCCCGTTCCAGGAATCTCGGCCAGCCAGCGGGTTTCCAAAACCGGAATCGATTACACCCACATACCCGTTGCTGACAAACGTTCCGCCGGCGGAAATGATGTCCGTGAAACTTCCGCCGCTAACTGAGATCTCCAGGACCCCGCCGTCGTAGTTGGCTTCAGTTGCGTAGGAGTTCCGAAAGCTCAGACGTCCATTGGCCGCGGATACCGCGAACGATGGCGATGTCAGCCGGTTGTCGCTGGTCGATGCGATGTCGGCAACAAACGCATGATTGGGGGCGGAGTCACTGCCCGTCGCCACCGTCACCCAGTTGTTGGCATTTGTCGTCGTCGACGTCCAGCCGCCTGGAAGTGAGGGTGCCGTGACACCATCAAACAACTCAAAGTCGACGGTTGCGTACAGTTGCGGCCCGTCAGTAGACGCGAGATACATTCCACCGCTGTCACTCTTTGATGGCGGCTTGGGAACCGGCAGCGGAACGTCGGCCAGCGTGCCGACGCTCGACAGCAGTGACCTATCTTCAAACCGTTCAATTTGCCGAATTCCGACGGCTTCCCGTCGGGACCGAAAGCGTCGGAGGCCAACCCGGCTCCGCGAACCACGGCAGAACTTCGACATCCGAGCGGATGACGTCAGCAATGTCAGCAATGTCATGGACAACCCTTCTCAAGAACGAACGAAAGCAAGGACGAATTACGTTGAGGCGTATTCTCAGGGTGTCAGACAATTTGTTGCAGCACGCCGAATGTCGTTAAGCAATCAGGCGGATTTGTGTTTTTGTGTGGACAGTCCGTACGATGTCAAAAGCATCTGCCTACTTGACGTATGCAGCCGCATCCAGGACGGACTCCGGTTCCTCCTTGGCCCGTTTCAGAAATTCGTCGACGCATGGAGGGCAGCAGAAGAGGTATTCCTGTCCGCCAATAATCCAGCCACAGTCGGGATTGGCGACGGTGTTGGTGATGGGGCAGATTCTTGCTCCTGGTTCCGGGTGCATGTCATGCGATGAGACGAAGTCTGCGAATTTCTCCGAAGCGGTGACGGAACCATTCGCGGCGATATCAGCATCAGTGTATCGGCCTCCGGGTGTCAGATAGAGTTGCCTTTCGGCGTCGCTGGTGACCTTCGCAGGCATTACAGGTTCGGCTGTCGCGAACGAAAACCGATACCGTTCGCCGTTGATCCGGATCATCGGCACGTTGACCAGCAACTGCCCGGCCTTCATGCCCGACGGAAGCGTCCCCACAAAAAGCGATGTCCGATCCGGACCGTCTCCTTCCTGTGGCTCCGGAATCAGCGTGATCGGATAGCTCTGAGCGTCGCCAAACGGTCGCAGAAACGCCTGCAGTTCCTGTTGTTCGATATCAATGACTTTCGCCTGGTCCTGGTCCAGCATGTAAAGTCGCAGTTTCCCTTCGGAAAACAGAGCTTCGGCGTGATAGTGGTCCTGACCGACCGACACGATGATCCCGCCGTGCGTGCCGGGTTCATGCACATGCTGCTCATCATCCTTTGAACAGCCAATGGCGGCAAAGATGACTTGTAGTGCAAACAGCAGGACCAGTGTCCCCCGCACAGCGGCGGGCAGGCAGCAGAAGCGATCGGGCATGGTGTCAGAACTCTCCCACGACAAGCTGGTCTCTGGCATTGGCCAGTCGCTGGAAGAGTCCAATCGGCGCTTTGCTTTTTCCAATCTGGTCTGAATTGCGCGACTCGATACTGTCACTGACGAAACGAACAGATCCGTCGCAAAGCAGGAAGTTCGCCCCGCCGGCGTGGGAACTGCTGAAACCTGCGGCACCCTGGCCGTCACAGGTGTAGGGGTATGCAGAAGCCGGCTGATTCAGGTCAAAGTACGCCGTACCGGCCACCATGGGGACGCCGAAGGAACTGCACTGATCCCATTCCTCAACGCCGCACCAGACCGATGCGTGGTTGGCATAGGTTCGCTCGCCGACGGCGAATGTCTGGCTCGTCCCGTCAGTGATGTCAACAAACCGAACCGCCGTGTTGCAGCCCATGACTCCGTTGCCCCGCAGTTCATCGGCGCTCCAGATTCCGTAATTCGGACGCCATGACGATCCAAAGTTCGCCACATAGTTCGATGTCGCACCGCGAAAGCCCAGGTGATTCAGGTGGAAGGCGACCGCGCCGCCAATTGAAGTCGGGCCGGTGAAGTCATGATTCCGGTCAGCGATCACCTCAGACGGATCGGAGGGACACAGGTACGTGGGAATGACGGTCTGCAGCAGATGCCGTCGGTGGTTGTCGAAAACAACATGAAACAGTTCACGATGATCAGGATCCAGTTCTGCATACAGCGGGGCCTGTTCGAGATACGGAAGAAGAAAAGTTCCCCACCCCCAGCGCTTGCCGTCCAGATGCAACTGAAATCCTCCCGGATACGCGGGCGGAAGCACTCGAACGCTGTCGTGATACATGTGCAGCGCCAGTCCGATTTGCCGCAGTTGATTCTGGCACTGAGTACGCCGGGCGGCTTCGCGCGCCTGCTGGACGGCAGGCAGCAAAAGTCCGATCAGCACCGAGATGATCGCGATCGTGGTCAAGAGTTCGACGATCGTGAAGCCGCGACGAAACGGTTTGCGGTTCACAGGTTGACGCGCGACATACCGCCGCGTCTTCGAATCGTGAATGACCTCGGAATACCGCATGCAGCACATGCTCAGAAGGAGAATCAGCCTTTGCGATCCGGCACTTCGGACCAGGAAAACCCGAGACGTGCGTCAACCCAATGTTGGGCCCTGTGGCTGATCGGCTGCCGGGGGTCATACCTCTATCCGACGCTGAATGTGCATGCAAGGACTGACCGGAAAATTCGCGATGATCGGTATGAAGTGTTTTGGCGGACGAGAACCTTCGCATTACTGCACGACGGATTCCGGCGAAGGTGCGGAGGATTGATCGTCGCTGGCAGGATTCTCACAACGGCCTCTGAAAAACCGCCTCGTTGGATTGCAAGTCGCGGCCAGGATGACAACGCTTTGCCAGGCGATGAATTCCCGCAATCAGTTTCCAACTACGCGGACTGCAGCGATGAGCTTCACCATTGCGATGACGAAAATCGGAGACGTGGCTCTGTCGACGGCGTCCACACCCGCAACAGCTTCAAGTGAACCGACGCTGTTGATGCTGCACGGTGTCACGCGGCGATGGCAGACGTTTCTTCCCGTCACGGCCGCATTGGCGCAGCGATGTCGACTGATGCTGGTGGATTTGCGAGGCCACGGCGAATCGGATCGGGCGACCGGAGGCTACCGCGTCGTCAACTACGTCGATGACATTTGTGAACTGATCCACGCCTGTATTCCGGGCCCGCTGATGATTTACGGGCATTCACTGGGAGCGATGACGGCAGCCGGTGTCGCGGCCCGGCTGGGTGAGCATGTCTCCGCCCTGGTCATGGAAGATCCGCCGCTGCAGACGATGGGCACCCGCATCGGTGAAACGTCGCTGCTGAGTTATTTCACGCAGGTCGGCAAGTTCGCCGGCAGCCGACTTCCCGTCGATGTGATGGCCAGGGAACTCGCCGACACTACCTATCAGGATCCCGCAACGGGAACGTCGTTACGCATCGGAGACACCCGCGATGCGGCTCAACTGCGATTTGCCGCCAGCAGCCTGAAGCGGCTGGATCCCGCGGTGCTGGAACCGATTCTGACATCAACCTGGCTCGAAGGTTTTTCCGTCGATGACGTTTTTCAGGCTCTGAAATGCCCGGCTCTGATTCTTCACGCCGATGAAGCAGCCGGTGGAATGCTGACGAGGGCCGACGCAGAATATGTCCTGGCATTGAATGACCGGGTTCTGCGTGTGGCGTTTCCCGGTGCTCCCCATGGAATTCACTGGACGGCGACTCAGCCGCTGCTGAATGTTGTGCTGCCGTTTCTGGAGTCCGTGCGGTAGGCCGGTCAATCGATGAAGTCGGTGCGATTGCTGCAGCGGGGACATCACAAACCGCCTGCATTGACGGGCTGATCGGTCATTCTGCCGGGGAGGTCAATCTGAAATGCCCGGCCGTTCGATAAGCAGAAGAAGTCAGCATCCCGGACGCGGATTGATCCGGGCTTGACCATGCTGCGTCGGGAACGGACCTCCGGATGACGCGTCGGTATCGGTTGTTTCCACTTTGCTGAAACGTCTGCGGATGGATCGCGGGCAGGGTCAGGAACTTCTTGACTCAACTAGTCGCTCCGATAACCTTATTTCACGTCGTTTTGCCATCAAGCTGCAGAAACTCCGCCATGACGGTAGTTTCCCTGCGTTTCGCATAATCCGCTTTGTGCTGCCTTTCGGAAACATCTCCCGGGATTCAGGTCTATGGCTCAGCAGAAAAATGGCCCCGTTATCGCCCTTGCATTTTCGATGGTCCTAGCGGTCGGATTTGCCGTCGCGTGGTACATGACCATGTCCGACAACCAGGCAATGTCCGGGCAGCTTGCAAAGGCTCAGGCGGACCTGAGTGCTCGCGACACAACCGTGCGTGAACGCAACGAACAGGTGGGCTCGTTACTGGCAATCGCCGGGACACCTGGTGCGGCGGATCAGACCGACGTGGCTGCGGTCGTGACAAAGCTTCAGGAAACCGTGACAGAAGCCGCCGGTGACGGAACCAACGCTGCTCTGAACCTGGAATCCGGGCTGCTGAAGGCTGCGACAGATCGCGACCTGCAGGCCATGACCGCCACGGAACGGCTGCGAAACTTCAATGAAAAGGAAGCGGAACTGAATCGGACGATTGCTTCCAAAGATGCTGAGATCAAGGAGCACCAGGACGCCCGTCGGCGAACTGAAGAAGATCTCCGCAAAAAGGAAGTGCAGCACAGCGAAGAACTGTCCCAGTTGCAGACACAGATCGACGATCTGATTAAGGAAAAGAACGAACTCGAAAGCAACTACGCAGCGCTGCAGACTCGATACAACCGGGACACGGCCGATCTGGAGGCCGATATCACGCAAAAGCGCACGGCGCTGGTCTTCCTGCGCAAGAAGCTGTTTGAACAGGAAGACCTGAGCTTCAGCCGCGCTGACGGCATCGTGTCGTCCATCGATCGTTCGCGGAAGATCTGCTACATCAACCTGGGTGAGAGCGATGAACTGCGAATCGGCACGACGTTTTCCGTCTATCAGAAAAACAACAACGGTGTGGGCCGAAACAACACCGAGGACGTGAAAGGCAAGATTGAAGTCGTTTCAATTCTCGGCAATCACCTGGCTGAGGCGCGTATCGTTGAAGAAGACCTTATCCGGCCCGTTGCCAACGATGACCCGATCTATTCGCCGATCTTCACCAGCGGAGAGAAACTGCAAATCGCGGTGGCCGGCATGATCAACCTGGATGGCAAAGACGGCAGCGACAGTGACCGTGCCGCATTTAAGAGAATCGTGACGGGAGCCGGCGCGGATATTGCTGTGATGGTCGACAAGGAAGGCCGATTCACTGACGGTTCCGGGAAGCCGATCGCCTCCCAGGAAGCCCAGGACAGAATCACGGAACGAATCCGGTACCTGGTGATCGCGGATACCGGAGAAACCAACGACACCAACGACGCTGACCTGCAGGCGGCGTACCGTGACATCAAGAACAGCACAGCGGAACTCCGCAATCAGGCTGACAACCACGGCGTTTACGTAATCAGCCTTGGAGCATTCCTGGAACACATCGGCTACAGCCGCAAGCAGATCAGCTGGACTCCCGGACAGGAATTTCCTGGCAAACTATCCAATGGAGCCCGCAGCGGTTCGGTCGGAGCGACATTCGGCAGCAGAAACAGTTCCGCTGCGATCTCCGGACTCTACTCGAACCGTCGTCGCGGCGCTACCAGCTCCACCGGCAACAACAGCGCCGTCTTCGGCGGAAAGTAGGGGTCCGCCGACCGAACCTGCTCACTTCCGGGCCGATTCCATTCGAGCCGGCGAAGCTCTTCACGGAGCCTCGTCGGCTCGATCGCGTTTCGGCATCGTTCATGAAGCGGCCGACCTGTAATCGCGCAGAGTCGCGGCGACGACGCGCCACGCGGCAGGATTCGCGAACGGAAGTCGTCAGATCAAACCCACCTCGCGCCCCGCGTCCCGAAACGCGGCAACCGCCCGTTCCAGATGGTCTGTCGTGTGAGCCGCAGACATTTGCGTTCGGATTCGCGCTTCGCCCTTCGGAACGACCGGGAAGGAAAAGCCCACGGCGTAGATTCCGCGTTTCAGCAGGGAATCGGACAACTTCGTCGCCAGTGCGGCATCGCCGATCATGACCGGAATGATCGGATGCACGCCATCCGGGATCCGAAAACCTTCGGAAGACATCGCCTTCCGAAAGAACGCCGTATTGTCTCGCAGTCGTGTCCGCAGGCTGTCGGATTCGCTGAGCAACTGCAATGTCTTCAATGATGCCGCCGCGATGGGCGGTGCCAGCGTGTTTGAAAACAGGTAGGGTCGCGATCTTTGCCGAAGCAGATCCACGATGGGCTGTCTGGCGCTGGTGAAGCCACCGCTGGCTCCGCCAAGCGCCTTTCCCAGCGTGCCCGTGATGATGTCGACTCGGTCCATAACACCGCAGTGTTCGGGAGTGCCCCGGCCATGGTCGCCGATAAATCCAACGGCGTGAGAATCATCCACCATCACCATCGCGTCGTACCTGTCAGCGAGTTCGCAGATGTCGGCCAGGTTCGCCAGAAAGCCATCCATCGAAAACACGCCGTCGGTGGCAATCAGACGAAACCGAGCCGACCGGGATTGCTTCAACTGCTCCTCAAGGTCCGCCATATCATTGTTGCGATACCGAAACCGCTGAGCCTTACACAGGCGAATTCCGTCAATGATGCTGGCGTGGTTCAACTGATCGGAAATCACCGCATCTTCGGCGGAAAGGATGGTTTCAAACAGGCCGCCGTTCGCGTCGAAGCAGGAGCTGTACAGAATCGTGTCGTCCATCTGCAGAAATTCGCTCAGGCCGCGTTCCAGTTGCCGGTGAACTGTCTGAGTGCCGCAGATGAATCTCACCGATGCCATCCCGTAGCCCCAGCGGTCAAGCCCTTCGTGAGCTGCCCGGACGATCTCCGGATGGTCCGCCAGCCCCAGATAGTTGTTCGCGCAGAGGTTCAGCACCTGGCTGTGGTCAGCCAGCCTGATGTCAGCACTCTGTGGCGAATCAATCAGGCGTTCGGCCTTCAGCAGACCCTGCAGCCGGATCTCTTCAAGCTGTGACGAAAGATGGTCCAGGAATAAGTCCGTCATTGAAATGGCTCGCAGCAGGAACTTCCGGCGATTACGAAGATCGCCAATTCAGAATGACCTTGCCCGATTCTCCTGAACGCATGGCGTCGAATCCCTGCTGAAAATCGTTGTACGGCAGGCGATGAGTGATCACGGGGCTGATGTTCAGACCGCTTTGAAGCATCACGGTCATCTTGTACCAGGTCTCATACATCTCACGACCGTAGATGCCCTTGATCGTCAGCATGTTGAACACCACGGTATTCCAGTCGATCGCGATTTCTTCCGAAGGAATCCCCAGCATCGCGATCTTTCCGCCGTGGCACATGTTCTTCAGCATGTCACGGAACGCCGCCGGATTGCCCGACATTTCCAGCCCGACGTCGAAGCCTTCCTGCATTCCAAGTTGCCGCTGGACGTCTTCCAGTTTGGTATCGCGGACATCAACGGCCAGAGTGACGCCAAGTTCCTGCGCCAGTCGCAGGCGCCACGGGTTCACGTCGGTGATTACAACGTGGCGTGCTCCCGCGTGGCGGACGACAGCGGCGGCCATCAGACCGATTGGACCGGCACCAGTGATCAGCACGTCTTCGCCAAGGACGTCGAATGAAAGCGCCGTATGAACGGCGTTGCCGAACGGGTCAAAGATCGACGCGATATCACGATCAATGTCATCGGCATGATGCCAGACGTTGGTCATCGGCAGCGAGATGTACTCAGCAAACGCTCCGGGACGATTCACACCGATACCCTGCGTCTTCGCACAGAGGTGCCGACGACCGGCGAGGCAGTTTCGGCAGCGCCCGCAGACAACATGGCCTTCGCCGCTGACGACTTCGCCGACGTGAAAGTCCAGCACGTTGCTGCCGACCTCAACGACTTCTCCCACGAATTCGTGTCCGACAACCATCGGAACGGGAATCGTCTTTTTCGCCCACTCGTCCCATTCGTAGATATGAACGTCCGTGCCGCAGATTCCGGTCCGGTCGATCCGGATCAGAACATCGTTCAGGCCCGGTTTCGGTTCCGGCACGTCCTCAAGCCACAATCCCTTTTCTGCGTGTCGTTTTACAAGTGCCTTCATTGGAGTTTGGCTCCGGATCTTCGATACTGGTATGACCGCTTCGGCAGGAGCGTAGCAAATCCGAAGTCGACGTCATTTGTGATGGTCGGCATTTCTCAATCGCTGAACATGAATTGCCGGGACTCTGTGACACGTGATCTCTCCAGCGCCCGTATCAACCGTTTCTGAATCGAACTCAGCCAGCTCCCGGGTGGTGCTGGTACGGTATGGTTCCGTACCACAGGTTGCGCGATTCGAATGGTCATCTCAGGAACTTCCGACCACCGCAGACCGAAATAGCGAACTGAACGGCAATGACATTCGCGGGACGCGAGTTGTCGTCGAAACCAGTCGCGGGCTGGAACTCGGTGCCGTCCTGGAAAATTTGGTACCTGCAATGGCTGCCGGAAGAGTCGTGTCCGGGTCTGTTCTGCGAACCGCGAGCGACGACGATCTAGGCCGATTCCGTGAAAACGAACGCATGGCGAATCAGCAGTTTGAAGACTGGCGGAAGCGGATCGATGCATGGAATCTGCAGTTGCAGCTCATTGATCTGGAATGGACGCTGGATCGCAGCCGAATTGTGCTGTACGTGCTGAACGATCGGGGCGCGGAAACGACTCGCTTAGCGCTTTTGGCGGCTGCCGCCGGCCTGGGCATCATTCATGTCCAGTCCGTTAGCGCCGACGGAGTCATTCAGCAATCGTCAGGCTGTGGATCGGGAGGCTGCGGTTCAGGCGGCTGCTCGTGAGAATGGCGCGGACGGCGAGAACCATCGCCGTGCCAGTGGCCACGATTGCCGCGGAACATGCCGTAATCGAGTGGCTGCACGATTCCCGGTGGCGAACCGGATGGCCTGTTGCGGGGCATAGTTAGAATTCTTCGCCGCTGTCCGGCTGACTCAGCAGTCCGGCGGATGATTCGAAGAATCGTTTTCTGCGCACGGGGGCGTCGGAGGCCGCGGTCGCGTGGTCTTCAAGATCCTTCAGATTGGCCTGGCAAACGCGGCATCCCGCCGTCAGCAGGTGGAATTCCACATAGGCTGCGGCTTCGGCAGTCAGCGTTCCCAGCAGGTAACCGCCCAGCTCACTGCGGCCCGGGCAACTGAGCCGTTCGCGCTGCCAGATTTCGCCGACGGTGTGCCCGCCCTGATCGCGGTCGCGAATGATGGCGGCGATTCGGCGCTGCAGGGCGGCATCGTCGCGAAGTTGCTGTTCGAGTTGTGTCATTCGGTCGACGGGCAGCATCTCGTCCAGCCACGCCGTCAGTTCGCGGTCGGTCCAGGTCATCAAATCAATTCGACTCTTCTGTTGCGAGGGCTGAAGGACGACGAACGCGTCGTAAGTCGCATCCTGACGAAACGTCGGAATGTCTGCGACGCCAACTCTAACAACTTGCCTCAGAGAATGGCGAGCGTTAGATTCCGACGCATCCGAGTAACTTTCTGGCATGGATGATTTTGTGGTCGAGTACCGTACCTTTCACAACGCCGATCCTCCGAAAATTCTGAGACTTTGGCACGCCAGCAACCTTGGCCCCAGCGCCGCCGAAGGCTTTCCCTGCGACGTACTTGAGTTATTCGTCTTCTCGCAGCCATTCTTTGACCGTCGCGGCTGCATTCTTGCAATCGAAGACGAACGTGTGATCGGCTTTGTCCATGCGGGTTTCTCAGCGAGCCGCGCCGGCGACGCTCTGGATTTCGAAAAAGGCGTCATTGCCGCTCTGGTCGTGCATCCCGATTTTCGCCGCCGCGGCATTGCCACGGAACTCATCCGCCGCGCAGAGGGCTACCTCGCGGGAAAAGGCGCGAAGGAAGTCACGGCGGGAGGCGGGGCTGATGGAAACGGTTTCTACGTGGGGATTTATGGCGGACTGGAACCGTCCGGCTTTGCCGAATCCGCCGCTCCCTGGAGTCAGCTTTTCGAACGGCTGGGATACCAGGCCAGACCTCCCGTTGTCGTGCTGCATCGTGATCTGAACAAGGGACGTGATCCCGTCAGTTCCCGACTGCTGCGTCACCGCCGTCGGCTGAATCTGGTGATTACTGACCGGATTCCCGGGCTGAACTGGTGGTGGTACACGCGTTTCGGTCACCTTGACGCCATTCAGTTCGAATTACGCGATCGCGTGTCGAATGAAGCAGTCGCCATGGGACAAATCATCGGCCTGGACGTGTACGTGCCCAAGTGGGGCGTGCGGGCTGTAGGAATGCGGCAAATCTACGTGCCGGAGCCGTACCGCCGACAGGGCTACGGACTGTCACTTGTCCTGGAGATCACGCGGCGACTTCGCGACCAGTCTGTGCAGTTAATCGAAGCTCAGGTCGGTACCGAAAACGAACCCGCGATGGCGCTGTTCCGGGAAGCTCTGTTCGAACCGATGCAGCAGTTGGTCGCATTTCGACGGATACTCAGCGCGGATTGACAGCTTCACGTTCCGGAATCGGAACGTCAAAGACCGGTCCTGTTTCAGCGGCGACCGCTGCAGAAACGTCCGGCATTCAGAAAGTTCTACGCCATGTCAGCAATCTGCGTTTTTTGTGGTTCCAGAACTGGGCTCCATGACACGGCCGCGTCCGCGGCGGAGGAACTCGCGAGATTGCTGATTCGTCGACAGCATCGACTGGTGTACGGCGGCGGCAGCGTGGGATTGATGGGCGCGATCGCGGATGAGATGCTGAAGAACAGCGGCGACGTCATTGGCGTCATTCCCGAATCGCTGGCCAGTGTCGAACTGATGCATTCGCGAGTCGATGACATGCGCATCGTACCGGACATGCACGCCCGCAAGGCTTTGATGCACGAACTGTCCGATGCGTACATCGCGCTGCCGGGAGGATACGGCACGATGGAAGAACTGTTTGAGGTGTTGTCCTGGGCTCAACTGAAGATTCACACGCGTCCGATCGCCCTGCTGAACCTGAACGGGCTTTATGACGGCCTGATCACAACCATTGACAACATGGTCGAACAGCAGTTTCTTCCGTCAAAGTATCGTTCGCTGCTGACCGTCTGCGACACGATCGCGATGCTGGATGACTGGCTGGAGAACTGCGTCGGCGTCCGCCATGAAGACGCTTCGACGCCGGCCGGTGTGTTCTGAAACCAATGTCTGGCAGAGGCTACCGTCCGCCGCGCCGCTACTTTCAAAACGAATATCCCTTTGATTTCCGGAAATCATCGATGTCATCGAATCCACTGACGATTGCTGTCAACGGAGCCGCAGGTCGCATGGGGCAGCGCATCGTCTCGCTGACGCTGGCGGACAGCGAACTGAAACTGTCAGCCGCGCTGGAAGCCGCCGCAAGCCCGTCGCTGGGAAAGGACGCGGGCGAACTCTGCGGAGCCGGAAACTGCGGCGTCGCGGTGACTGCGGAGCTGGTTGGCAAAGCCAATGTGATGATTGACTTTTCGACGCCGGAAGGTGTCGACGGCATCATCACGGTCTGCGAAGAACGCCTGATTCCGCTCGTCCTGGCGACAACCGGTTTGTCGACGGCACAATTGCAGCGCGTCGCAAAGGTCGCACAGTCCATTCCGCTGGTGATGGCTCCCAGCATGAGTACCGCCGTCAATCTGGTGATGAAGCTGGCTTCGGATGCCGCTCGCGTGCTGAAGAATACGACCGCCGGCTGCGATGTGGAGATCATTGAACGGCATCACCGCTTCAAAGAAGATGCTCCCAGCGGCACAGCACTGCATTTCGGGAGGCTGATCGCGGAACAAATGGGCCAGACGGCACACGTCCACGGCCGTCATGGCCGCCCCGGCCCGCGGCCCCGCGATGAGATCGGCTACCACGCTTTAAGAACCGGCGACAATGTCGGCGAACACACCATCGTGTTTGGACTGCTGGGTGAAACGATCGACCTGACCGTCCGCGGCCACACGCGCGACAGCTACGCCTACGGGGCACTTGCCGCCGCAAAATTCGTCGCGAACAAGTCCGCCGGCCTGTATTCGATGGCGGACGTCCTGGGACTGTGACCGCGCTGGCCACACGTTTTTCGCACGAATCGCCCGGCAAAAAACGGACGAGCCGCGCGACGTCACCGGGCCGATCTGCATCGGCCCGGCATCCCGTCGGGCGGCTCACCAAATCCCGCGTCGCGAATCACATCTGTCGTTTTCGCACGGTCGCTGCCGACACCTTCGCGTCGGCTATTTCGCGTCGGCTGTTACGCCGGGCCAGTCGTCCGTGCGAAACGGCGTCAGCGGCAATCCTTCCGCACTCTGAACATTCACGACAGGGTTGTCCGCCCACGCATATCGCACGGCCACGGGGTTTGCGACGGAATCGTTCCAGACTTCAATCGTTTCCCTGTCGACAAGTCTTGCCGACGCCTTATGGAAGTGCCGATCTTCACCGGCCACGGTGAAGCCGATCGGTTCCTTCACGTCGAAGGTGTCCATACCGCCGCCGACGTGTGCAAACTTCAGCGTGACTTTGTTTCCGTCAACAGTCATTGAACTGTACATCGGGCTGTGGAAAGCCACGGGAATGCCATATTCGTTGGCCAGCGCCCAGCGAGCCAGCCGCTTGCCAACGTCCTGCTTGTTCCGCGGATGAATGTCGCTGGCTTCGCCGAGATTGATGATGACTGCTTCTCCCGTGTTCGGCAGTGCGGTCATCGTCATCGTCTGAGCTTCGCGAAGTTCGGCCCAGGCACTGTCACCGGGTTCTGATGCTTCTCCGTTGAAGTCAGCCAGTTGCACCCAGTAGAACGGAAAATCTCCCTGCTTCCAGTCGTCCCGCCAGGTTTGAATCATCAGCGGAAACAGGTCGCGATACTGGTAAGCACGGCCGGCATTGGATTCGCCCTGATACCAGATGGCACCGCGAATCGTGTAGCCCAGCACCGGATACAGCACGCCATTGTACAGATTCGCCGGACGGTGCTGGCCCGCCAGTTGATTCTTGTTGGCCTCCGGATCCGCTTCCATCTTCTTCCAGCGATCCAGCAGGGGAGCATACAGTTCCCTTCCCTGCAGCTTTGCGGTGGGCACCCACGCTTCCGCGGCAGAGCCTCCCCAGGAGTTGTCGATCAGTCCGACGGGGATATCCAGTGTCTCCTGCAATTGCCTGCCGAAGAAATAGCCCACGGCGGAAAAGTCCTTGACGGTATCGGGAGTCACCGCCTGCCATTCACCGCGAAAGCTGCGTTCCGGCTGCTGAGAACCGACCTGGGGCACGGTAATGATCCGCAGATTCGGATACTTCGCGGTCAGGCTTTCCAGATCAGCATCGTTCGACGCGGCGACCGGCCACTGCATATTCGACTGGCCGGAACACAGCCAGACTTCGCCGATCAGTACGTCGGCAAACGCCTTCGTTTCGTCGGCGGCCACCGACAGTGTGTGAGGACCGCCGGCTGACATCGGCGGAAGTTCCGCGTCGAACCGTCCGTCGGCATCCGCATTGACCTTCACTCCCTTCCCGCCAAGCGAGACAACAACTTCCTGATTTGCGGCGGTCCAGCCCCAGATGTGAATTGGCGAATCCCGCTGCAGGACCATGTGGTCGCTGAATACGGAACTCATCGTCAGCTCCGCGGCGGCGATGTTTGACAGACTCAGCAGCAGAGCAATGCACAGAAGCGATCTCATAGAATCTCCAGCAGACTTTCGAACAGGAATGAAGCAAGAGTTGAACTTCACAGGAATCCGTTCATTCTCGACACTGCGACGCCGCGCAGACTGACGCAACTGCGCAAGGCCGGTAGTCCGTGCAGGCATTTCCATCCGGACTGTGAACATAGCGGCGACACGGCTGGTGTGGCAACCGCACCGCGACAGATTTGTCCGGCGGCGTCCGAAACCTGCCGCCGTGCTTTTGCCGCAATTCGCCCAGCGATCCGTGCGATATCAACCGTCACGATCAGTGCTGCGACTCTGCTTTCGAGCCTGCATCAGCGGCAAGTGGAACCAGCGTTTCGGACATGCAGCAGTCTTCATGCGTCTGATGCCGCACTCCGGATCCGACACCTGTCGCTTCCACGACTGCATCGCCGCCGGAGGTCAGAAACGGAGCCGCTGACGTCGAATGATCGTGCCCGCTGTAGACACCAAAGTCATTGAACAGAAATCGCTTTGCCAGTCGATAGTACAGATTTCGTTCGGGGACTTCGTGCCCCGGATGATATTGCGATGTCCGGGGAACCATCGACTTCAGTTCCTGCAGCGCGGTCCCGCGCGCGGTTGAATCCCTGGCCTGGTGTTTTTCCACGAGCTGACTCAGCAGTTCGGGTCGTTCCAGAACGATGCAGCCGCGCGTTGTTTCCTGAGCCAGCAGTCGAAAGTCCGCCAGGTACTCCGACTGAGTAAACTTCTCAAACAGCGGTCGATCATCGTCCGTCGAATGGATGGATTCCTTCGAAAACTGCACGATCGGACACGGTTCGATATCTCCCCAGGGATTGATGTGGTGACTGATGCCATTCGCCGCGGGACAAAGCGCTTTGCCTTCTCCATCGTAGTAGGCGTCGATTATGACGATCGGTTTTCTGGCACGCATGTCGACGACAAACTCGCGGGCACGCCGCTGCTGTTCGGGAGTCAGACACAATTCGGGCATCGCGTCCGGCCCCATTGGCCGATAGACGTGAAACCAGGTGTACAGCACGCCCATTTCGATCAGCCGGTCGATCCATTCTTCGGTCAGCAGGTCGTCAATGTTCGTCCTGCACAGACTGGTGCAGACTCCCGTCATCACGTTGTGCTTCAGGCAGTTCTGAATTCCGGCCAAAGACTTGCTGTACACGTCCGACCGGCCCCGCCGTTCGTCGCTGATAATCTCATTGCCTTCGATGCTGATCAGCGGAGTCACATTTCCCAGTTCGAACAGGCGCCTCGCTTTTTCCTCCGAGATGAACTGCCCGTTCGTAAAGACCTGAAAGTAGCAGTCCGGATGAGCCGCCAGGATGTCGAACAGTTCGGGGTGCATGAACGGTTCACCGCCGACAAGTCCGAAGAAACTGTTGCCGGCGGCCTTGGCTTCGGTGATGAGCTTGTTCATCGCCGGCAGATCAATCGTCTGTTGCCTGTGAGCGACATCGACCCAGCATCCCTGGCAGCGCAGGTTGCAACTGTTGATGATCGACACATACAGGAACGGCGGAAAGAACTGTCCGCGCTTCATCCGTCGCCGGTGTTTCATGACGGAACGGCTGCCCTTGACGCCAAGATTCCAGACAAGTTTCCAAAGCAAACGCTTGTCAGTTTCCAGCAGCACGCGTTTGGCCATCTTCAACGTGTACATCGCAAGATCACCTGGTCAGAGAATTCGGCTGGCCGGGTTGTTGCACGGCCGCACTGAGTTCACATTGAGTTTCCGTCGGCATTATTTCCCGAGGCGCCGTGCATTCCCACCGTCAATGGGAATTTGCCGCAGTCGGCGTCGGTATCGCGCAGTCTGCGTCACTGAAGTACGTGTCACTGAGCGACATCGGCGCCGGTTCCTTCAGTGGTCAGCGATCGGCAGCATCGGACCGCCGGAAACACTTCGTCGCGCATCTCTCGACGGATAGCACGCCCAAAGTTGTCAATGGCCCGACGCCAGTTCCGGATCCTTCTCCGCGTCGGCTTTGTAATAGAGCTGCGACGGGATCAGGATTTCTGATTCCAGATTCGTATCGCCGGCAAAGTACTTCACGATGGAATCGATTGTCTGCACCGCCATCCGATCGGGGAACTGGATCGGATCGCAGAGGATCTTGCCTTCCAGAATCGCGCGCTTGCCATCGATGTGGCCGTCGAATCCGATAATCGTCACCTGGTCAGTCTTGCCGACGGCATCGATAGCCACCCAGGCTCCAAGTGCTGACGGGTCATTGATCGCGAAGATGGCGGCGAGATCCGGATTGGCTTCGATCATGGCCTGAGTCGCCTGTTTGCCGGCATCGCGCGTTCCTTCTCCATTCAGTTCTGAAACCAATTCGATCTTCGCATTCGGATTCGCGGCATTGTGAGCATCGACAACTTCTTTGAATCCCTGGACTCGCATCTGGCACGATTCGACGTCCGGGTAGCCCAGAATGCCGACCTGGCCTCCCGATTCGCCAAGAAGCCTGACCATGGCTTCTCCGGCAAGTCGCCCGCCCTGCAGGTTGTCAGTGGCGACATGACAGATGACCTTGCCGTCGGAACCGGCGTATTTGATGTCGTTCGTGAACACCGGAATCCCTGCGTCGTTCGCCTTCCTGATGGCCTGGCCGATCGATTGGGAATCCGCCGGATTCAGCACGATGGCGGTGACTCCCTGCACGATAAAGTTATCGATCTGGCGCGATTGTTCGTTCACGTCCTGATCCGCGGACACAACGATCACCTTGTATCCGTGAGCCGCCGCTTCTTCGGTCATCTTGTCGGCAATGACCTTGAAGAACGGGTTCGTGAGCGTCAGCGCCGAATAGCCGATGGTTCCGCGAACCTCCTCGCCGGCGGACTTCTCCGGGCCGGAATCTTCGCCGCACCCGGCAAACGTCGCGGCAATCAATGCCGTCACAATGAACAGACTTTGTCGGATTCGTTTCTGGCGAAACATTCGTGGTTGCTCCCGCTGCTTGTCGCGTATCAGAGTCGTCATCGTTTTTGAGCCCGGTGACACATCGTGCAGAACTCGCGATGCCGGTCCGCAGAATACTCGAAATGAACGCGGACAACGATCGACACGAACCGGAGCCCGCTGACTTTCGCGCCGCGTCCCTTGCAGGGGGCAGCGAACGTCGACGATGATGGCCGCGTGATGTCCCCGTTTGCCCTGGAGCACTCTCATGCACAACGCGATCACCAAAGCCGTCCGGCTGCTGCCAGTTGTCCTGGTCACGCTCAATTCCGTCGCTGCCGACGAGGCCTTTCCGGCTTTTGAAGCCAGGACAATCGACGCCAACATCGGCAATGTCTGCTATGCCGTCACCATTGCCGATGTCGACAACGATGGCCTGCGAGACATCGTGGCCGTCAGTGAAAACCGAGTGCTGTGGTATCAGAACCCGTCGTGGGAAGCCCGCGTCATCATCGAAGACCAGACGCCCCGCGACAACGTCTGCATCGCGGCTCACGACATCGACGGTGACGGCCTGGTCGACTTTGCTCTGGGAGCCGGCTGGACGAAAATCGGCACGCTGCACTGGCTGAGCCGCGGAGAATCGCTCGACGAAAAATGGACCGTGCATTCCATCGGCGAAGAATTGTGGCTGCATCGCATGAGATGGGCGGATGTGCTGAACACGGGAACTCCGCAGTTGGTGATCTCCCCGCTGAATGCTTCGGCCGGCCCGGGAGTTCGCCTGACCGCTTTCGAAATCCCGGCTGATCCCGTGAACGATCGCTGGCCGTCGACCGTGCTGGACAACACGATGAACCGCATGCACAACCACTGGCACGTCGACTTCGACGGCGACGAAGTGATCGACACTCTGACCGCCAGTCAGGAAGGAGTCTATCTGATTCGCCGCAATGCCGACGGCTGGAGTCGCACCGGCCTGGGCAAGGGCACGGAACCTGACGATCCGCCTCAGCGCGGAGCCGGTGAAGTGAAGATCGGACAGATCAAGGACGGCCCGCGATTCGTCACGTCCGTCGAACCGATGCATGGTCATCTGGTGTCCGTCTACCTGCCTCCCGCCGACGACACCGGACAACTGCAGCGCAACGTGATCGACGGCGGCTTCGTGCGAGGCCACGCGTTATGGACGGCCGATATCGACGGTGACGGCAGTGACGAAATCGTCTTCGGCCACAGCGACACACCGGATACGTTCGGAGTTATCATCTACGACGTCACGGACGCCAGCGGACAGAAATGGCAGAAACACGTGATCGATTCCGGCGGCATCGCGACCGAAGACCTGATCGTGGAAGACCTGACCGGCGACGGCTTTCCCGACATCGTCGCCGGCGGCCGAGCGACTCACAACGTCAAGCTTTACGTGCAGCGAAGGTAAAACTCGGGCTGCCTGCATGGCAGACCTTGACGTAACGAGCGGCATCGAAACAGGCCGGCGCTTCGGCGCACGATGTGACCGCGAAACCCTGTGAAGTTCGTGAGCCGGATTCAACCAGGGATGATTTGCGACTGTCCTGCCCGGCTTTTCATGGACGAGCATCCCGTTGCAACGTCCATACTGAAAAAAGAGTAAGAGATTGAAAGAAATCTCAGACAATTCGAAGTAGTGACTTTGTCTCCATCATCGGCCGCCGGTCCCGTGATCAGATCGTGGCATGTCTGAAAGCCGTAGAAGCTTTGCCTTCTAATTGTCATCCTTAGCTGGTTGACGTGGTCGTTTCCGGATCCTGTTCTCGATTCGGGCCGATCGCGGGATTTTCCGGGGCCGGGGAGACCGCTCGTCGGTGCATTGGCGGGGATGGTGGTTTTTGCAGTCGTCATGTTGCCGCATCCCAGCCGTCGGCGAATTTTGGTTCTTATGGCAGTCATCAGCGTGGCATGGTACGTTTCTGTCGCGTTCCGGAATTCGGCCTCCGGCTGGCAGTCCCGATGAATAGAGTTCATCCACATTGCGGTCCAGTTGCCGCTCGGGCTCGTCCTGGTAACGCTTTTTGGTTGGCGGAAGATTCCGAACTCAAAGCAGCACCCCGCTGACAACTCACATCCTCCCTCCGGTGCCGCAAACACGTCGTGAAGCGACCCGGTCGCAACTATCTCGCCTCGGGATAGCCCCTGACCACTTTGAATACAGGCCAAAAGGCGATTCAGGACGGGTTCCGCGATGACATTGCAGAAACTGATGATGTGCGGCATGAAAAGTGACACGGGAACTGCACTTGCACTGATCTGGTTGATATTTGTTTCATCGACCGCGTTGGCACTCGACGAAAAGACGGACGACACCGCCCTCCCATTTGAGTGGTACATTCCGGGGATCGTCGAGGATGAAGAGGGAACTCGTGTCGCCGGAGCCATCGTCGAAACGCTGCCGGCGCGGGAGCATGCTCAGTCGGCCGTGACGGACAGCAACGGCCGCTTCGTGTTCAACTTTCGTTCCGCGAGCCAGTACGGATCGCCCATGGTCGTTCGCAGCAGTGACGGCAGCCGGAAAAGCTTCGTGCCGCAGCCAGACCACTGGACTCGCAAGCTGACACGCGTTGTTCTGAAACCCGTGCGCCGGGTGTCCGTTGTTGTCGTCGACGATTCCGGCAACGTGCAGCCCGGTGCGACAATTGGTGTGGTTGCGGATATGCGGCTGCTGGACTCGGCAACGGCCGGCGATGACGGCCGGGCCGGCTTTGATCTGCCCGCCGACGCGCAAATCGACTGGGTCTTCGCCAGGCTCGCCGGCAAGGGCTTTGACTACTACGAAAATTACGACGCGTTTCCCACGCAGGAACGACTGACGCCGCCGGAGGAAATCACGCTGACTCTGAACGGCAGCCAGTCTGCCGATGTCATCGTCGTTGATTCCAAAAAGCAGCCGGTATCGGGAGTTCGTGTTACGCCGTGGATCATTCAGAAGACGGGAAAGTTGTCATACATCAATCTCAGCGGCATGCCGGACGTGGCCATTTCCGATGACTCCGGGATCGCCGCCGTACCGTGGCTTCCAATCGACTTGGCGCGGAACGTGGCGTTTATTATCCATCATCCAAAGTATCACTGTCCGCAGCCGCCGTACTTTGAAAGTGAAGCATCCGACCTGACGGCTCACGTCCTGCGCGTCGCGACGATTCGCGGCATGGTGACTCGAACCGACGGCACGCCGGTCGCGGGAGTTCATCTGCAGGGAGAAGGCCGAGGAAACACGAACAGATATTTTCGCGGCCACACGATGACTCGGAAGGACGGGACGTATGAAATCGACGTGTACCCCGACCAGTCCACGATCATCGCCGTCACGGACAATGCCCACGCGGCCGAAAGTCGCATGGACATTCTGCTAAAGGAAGGTGAATCGCTGGACGACGCGGACTTCGTCGTCAGTGAGGGAACTCTGATTCACGGCACGATCACGCTCGGCAAAGACCGCGAACCGGTTGTCGGCGATAACGCCACGCTGCTGCAGTCGTCCGGCGGAACGGATCTGGTTCGCTGGAGTTTCACCGACGAAAAGGGCCGCTATCGCTTTCGTGTCGGCCCCGGCAATTACACGCTGCGACTGCCGAATTCCGAGTCCCGGCCGGAGATCGCTGTGCGCGTCACGAATGAAGCGGAAATCGTGCATGACGGTCATTCGGATCGAAAAGACCGCGTGACTCTGACCGGTGCGGCTGTCGGTGAAGACGGTGAGCCTCTGGCTGGCTGCGAGGTCCACGGCGAATCGATCGCCGCACTCGGACACGCGGGTTTCCGCACGAAGACCGGTGCCGATGGTCGATTCAGCACAGAACGCTGGTCGGACAGAATGGTCGTGTATGCGCTGCACAGCGAAAAAGGCCTGGCTGGCTTCGTAAGGATCACAGAAGACACGGCCGACGTGACACTGACGCTGGTTCCCGCGGGAAGTGCCACCGGGCGAATCGTGGACGATCAGGGCAAGCCCGTCGCTGCCGCGCGAGTCGTGCTGAACGTCGAAGTCGATCTTCCCGAAGCAGGCAACGGCATCTCACTGACAACGTTGTCCGACGAAAACGGCAACTACTCATTCGACGGAATCGCGCTGGGATCGAGCTGCAGCATCTATGTCTATCGAAACAACGAACAGACTGCGGGACCGTCCTTCAACGTGAAGAATGCCGAAGCCATCGTGCTGGATGATGTCGTCGCGAATGAAGCTGCGAAAACGCACGAATGAACTCGCAGGCGTGGTCGGGGCGTCCCGTGCGCCTCGCGCGGAAGCTGGTCACACGTGCGAACATGCGGCGGCCGGAGCAACGTCTATTCCAGAATCGCTCCTGTGGCGACAAACTGATCTCGCTGATGCTGATCGCAGCGGGCTCCGCGCAGGTCGACTCGAAAAAAGTCGACGCCCTCGATGTCGGCACCGCGCAGATTACAACCACTCAGGTTCGCGACGCGGATGTCTTCCGGCCGGCGGTAGAGGTGGTCGTCGTTGTCAGATGTGTAGAAGCCCGTGCGAGTCCCTTCGCTGGCGATATCGCTGTGAACCAGCCCGCTGCGAGACGATCCCATGTGAAACGTGCAGCCGCGCAGGTCTGCGTTGCGCAGGTCGGCACCAGGCCAGTCGATTTCCGCCAAATACGCTCCGGTCAGATCTGCCCTGCCGAAGTCAGCACGGGGAAACGACGAGCCTGTCATCGCGGCATGACACAGCCGGCAGCCGGCGAACCTCGCATCGGCGATCCGCAGGCCCTCCAGACAACTGTGACTAAGAACAGCGCCTTCAAAGTTCGCGCCGTCAATCCGGGCATCAGAGAGGTTGATCGATACCAGCGTTGCGTCAGACAAATCGGCATTCGATAAGTCAGTGAACTGCAGAGTCGCTGCTGTCAGATTCGCACCGCTCAGATTGGCGTCGCGAAAAATGGCTTCCGTCAAGTCCGCCCGCCGCAGGTCGGAGTGCGAAAACCTGGCTGTGGCAGCGTTAGCCTTTCGCAGCTTCGCGAGCTCAAACTTGCCCAGCGAAGCGTTGGTGCCGCGAAGATCACAGTTGCGGAAATCCGCCGTCGCGGCCTGAATTCGCACCAGCAGTGCATTGCGAAGTGAAGCACCTTCGAACTGAGTTCCCACGCAGGTCGCGGCATTCAGCCGGGCATTCTTCATTTGTGCGCCGTGAAGGTCGGCAGCATCGAGTGAATATCGACGCAGGTCGATTGCGTTCCAGTCCGCCCGCGGAAGCAGAGCACCGGACAAATCAAGACGCGGACTGCCTGGCCGCCAGGTCGGATCGCACTGAAACAACAGCGACGCCAGCACCGAGTGACGCGACGAATACTTTCGAGAATTCAACGCCTTCGCGAGGAAACTGACGCCGTCGGGTTCCATCAAACGTGCGGTGAGTTCGATCAGCTCATTGAAGTTCTGCAGATTGGTCCCCGCTGGAATCCCGGAGACGCAACTGTTGTTCAAACCTGCCGCGATCTGCATGGCGCACGCAACGACGCGGGCTGCAGCGTGGCGAAACAGGCGGGCGAGTTCATCCGGCACATTTCGCGCATACTTTTTATATGAAGACAATGCGTCAACGCCGACCAGTACATTGGGCGGTGGCAGCTTTGTGATATCCGAATCCGTCAGGCGGTAGATCTCCGCCCGCAGTGCTTCTGCGATCGTGGTGATGCCGGAGTTCTCAGCCATGCGGTCGATCACTCGAGTGCTCAGCTCCGCGGAGCCATCAAGCAGTGATCGGTCTTTCGCGGCCAGCAGACGCGCGATGATCGACTGATGTTGCTGCGGATGAACGGCCAGAGCGTATTCAATGAACTCGTCGATGCCCCACGGCGCGAGTTCAAAGCGAGCGATGCGATTCGTCAGCGGCGGCGCGTGCAGATTGACTTCGACGATGATCCTGCGCTGGACGCCGGACGTTTCACTGAGTTCGCTGCGATCCATCAGGCCCACGTCGCGTTCGGCCGACAGCACAGCCAGCAGATGCAGCACGGCGGACGTCTTGCCGGATCCGGCTGGTCCGGTGATTTCGATGATTCCGGACGAACAATGCTGAAATGCGTCTCGGACAGTTTCCTCCAGCACAAGCGAATCGCCGGTCCCTTTCGAGACGAAGCGAGGTCGTACGGAGGCGAGCGACGGCTGCATGGTTCACGCCGAATGGACAGAGACGTGACGGGGACACCGGTGCAGATTCTACACATCGGTAGCGGCGGATCCCACATTTCGGCAACAATATCGCCGTCACACTCGCGCAGCCGCGTTCGGCTGTTTCCTTCACGCAGGAGAAGTTTCCATGAAGCACAGTTTTGCCATTGCGTTTGCCGGCCTGGTGCTGGCGTCAGGAGTCAACATGTCCCAGGCTGAGGAATTGAAAGTCGGCGACGCCGCGCCGGCGTTTGAACTGAAGGGCAGCGACGGGAAAACCTACAAGCTGTCCGACTTCAAGGGAAAGAAGGCCGTCGTGGTGGCCTGGTATCCCAAAGCCTTTACCGGTGGCTGAACGAAGGAATGTCTGTCGCTCCGTGCGAGCGGCGAAGCCATCCGTGAATTCAACGTGGCCTACTTCACCGCGAGTTGTGACAGCGTGGAGAAGAACACGGAGTTTGCAAAGAGTCTGGATCTGGACTACGTGATTCTCAGCGATCCGGAAAAGAACGTTGCCAAAGCCTACGGAGTCGTCCATGAAGGACGCGACGTGCCCGAACGCTGGACGTACATCATCGGTGAAGATGGCAACATCAAATTCATCGATAAGAAAGTCAAAGCCGACAGCCACGGCGAAGACATCGTACAGCAACTGGAAGAATTGAAAATCGCAAAGAAGAAACCGGAATAGAGCAACTGCTGTCCTTAGGCAATGGGGCGAACTCTGACAGTTTCTGCCCCATTGCCATCGGCTTCCGGTCGTCCCGAACGCGCTCTTCCATCGCGAAAACATGCAAGTCGGGTTCCGTTGCCGCTGCATCGGCGGACTGCTGATCCACCTGCGACTGCCCTCAAACGACGGACGCCGAACGGCGGACCGCTAACTCCCGTTGACGGTACATTGCAGTTCGAGGTATGAAACCGCCGATACATACCTTGAACCGAAAGGTATGACCCGTCGGACGGATTCAGGAAAGACGAATGCGGCGATCCAATCCGGAGTTTCTGAATGGTGTGCCGGAACTGCTGGTACTGAAACTTCTTAGCTGTCGAGCGATGTACGGATACGAAATTGTCGAAGCCATCCGGCGGGAGTCGGACCAGGTCTTCGAATTCGGCGAAGGCAGCATCTATCCGATTCTGCACCGTCTGGAAGCGGAAAAACTGCTAACCAGCCGGACGGAAACCGTGAATCAGCGGCAGCGCGTGGTCTATCGCACCACGGCAGCGGGCAAGCGCCGACTGGGCGAAATCTCCCGACGCTGGAACACGGTGGCTGAGGCAATTCGCACGATGCTGGATGGAGACAGCAATGCAGAACCTGCCGTTCTTTGATGACATCGAACTTCGGCTGCGGAAATGCCTGCCGGCTGCCTACGTCCGCCGCGTCATCGGTGAGTTGAAAGCTCATGTGGACGATGCAGCCGCTGACACCACCGATGGCCGACACGTCGCGTCGACTCACGATCCTTCAAATGTTCTGGGAAGTGTGGACGTGCTCGTGGAGGGAATCGTCACGGAATTCCGACGACAGCATCCTGCCGGCAGACACCCTTTGCTCGCGTTGTTGGCCGTTACGATGCTCGGCACACCGCTGCTGCTGACTCTGAGTGCGGTAGCCTGCATCTTTACAATTACGGATCTGCTGCCGCTCCTGGGTGTGGAGTTCCTGAATCCAAGTCTGCCGTGGACAGCGGGCTATATCGTTTGCGGCGTTTGTTTTCGTTCGGCTGTGTTTCTTCCGTTCGTCGGAGCGGCCGTGCTGATGTGCCGCACCTGGGAACATTCGGGCCGCGGACGCTGGTGGCTTGGCACAGCGCTGAGCCTGCAAGTGCTGGTGGCCGCAGTCTCGGTCGGCCAGTTGAATCTGACAGGGGACCAACCGCGCGCGACGCTTCGTTTCGATGCCGACGCGTTTTCAGCGGCGCCCGACATGAAACAATCACCGGGGCAGATCGCGGTGCCGCTGGTTGTTGCCGCCGCGGCTCTGTTGCGTCAGCGACGCGTGGCAAACAGATCAATCCTGCAGTTTTCTGCATCAACCGAAGGTGGATGACCATGAGGGAATTCCGTTCAATCACTCGAAAAATCGTGGCGCTGCTGTCGCTGGTGACGATGTCGCTCACGGGCTGTGCTCAGTTTCATTCCGGTGGCATTCGGCAATCCGCGTGGCGAGCACAGTCGGCGGAAGTGACTCAGTCCACAGACTCCGTCACACCGGCTTCGTTCCGGCGGGAATCGCCGGCGTGCGCGGAATTCGCCGGCTGCGACCCGCAGATCGAAGTCGGGCGACCGAATCGATTCATCGACGGAATCGGCTGGTTCTTTGGTATCCCGGAGAAGATCCTGCTCTGGGACAGCCGCGCCGAAAACCACTCCGTGTCACCGCAAACGATCCGGACCGTCGAACAGTATCTTGCGGACAACGGAATGCAGGATGTGAAGATTCGCGTCAACCAGTATTCACCAGGCGCCGAATGGAAGCGGCTGACGCAGAACAAAGCCGTCAGTCCTCTGTGGCGATACACGTTTGGAGCGATCTCGACGCTCGGTTACACACTTATTCCGGGGCGGCTGTTCGGCGGCGACAACTACAATCCGTATACGAACACGGTGTCGATCTACTCCGACATCCCAACGGCTGCCGTCCATGAAACCGCCTATGCCGTCGACAATTCCCGGCACAAGTATCGCGGAACCTACGGATTTGCTCAGGGCATTTCCGGGATCAATATCTGGCACGAAACTCAAGCGGCGCATCTGGCATCGGACTGGCTGCGCGACAGCGACCAGCCGTTTCTGGTTGCGGAAAACAATCGCATCATGCCGCCGTTGTATGGAATCCGCGTCGGCGGTTCGCTGGGAGAATTCGTGCCGCAGGTTCAACCTCTGGCCACCATCGGAGGCGCCGTTACCGGACACGCAGTCAGCTACTCGCGACGCACTTCCGGATCCGGTAACTCCTTTGTCGGCGGATCTGCCGACACCGGCATCAGACCAGCCGGCTACGTCAACACAAATCGTCAGTAGCCCGGCGGCGCTGTCAAAACGACGACCGGAACAACCGGACTGCTGTCAATTCCGTCACACGGGATGTCAGGCGACATTGCTTGCCGGGGCTGCTGGCTTCAGCCGACCTACCAAGGCGAGCGGCAGATGAGTCGTGACCTGCCCGCGAGCCGCACGGCGCTTGCCGCGGTTGTGCCCGCGGTGAACGGGGGCTAGCGCGCTGCGGCTGGCGGGTCGATTCTCATCTGCCGCACGCCTAAACCCGGGCGACGGCGACGGTGATCGGCAGGAACTGCCGGTCCGACAAGGGGATCGATTCGAACGTATGTGTGCGCGGCTGGTGTCCGTCGATCCTGTGACGCATCGCGTATTGACCGCTTTCGGAGCGTCGGATACGAACAGTCAGCGGAGATTCACAGGGTGATTCCCGCCGTTCCAGTGGCGGGCCGGAAGGTCCAATTCCGGTTCGCGGTGCTGTGGCGCTTCGGCAGCACCAGCTTCGCTGCCTCCGGAATGCGTCACTGCCGCCATTCCCCTTCAGTTCGGTCCGTCCATGCCCATTCAAGCCGTTCGGCACGATACCACCGAAACGCATTCCGCGCGTCTCAGGATGCTTGCAGCGACGGTCACCGCCGTCATTGTGCTGACCGGTGTGGCGCAGACGAACGCGCAGACCAGCGACGGCGGACGTCCGAAGTCGCCGCCATCGCTGTTTCAAATCACGCCGCTGGACAGGACGTTTCCGAACGCGGATTCGCCGCTGCAAATCCCGTCGTCGCGGACATCACCGTCGTTCGATGAAAACGCATGGCAACCTCTCGGCGGGACGCGGCCGGCCGATTCGACACGATCACGTCTGCTGCCGGTACCGACGTCGGACAGCGACGATCTGCGGTCTGCGTACTACGAAAGGCAGCCACAGCGTCAGTCGCCGCCGGTGATTCAGGCGGCGTACGGAGTCACGATTCCTGCGTCACAGCCACCCGCCGCGGAATCAATCGCGACAGAACCCTCAGCCGTGACGGCCGAATCCGGCACCGAACAGAATCCGGTTACCGCGGCCGTTCCGGGTACAGGAACCGACGCGGAACCCGTGACGGCGCTGTTGTCTCCGGAAGATATCCAGCAACAGCGAACTCTGATTGAACAGACGCCGGAGCTGTCCGACGAGGTCCGGAGCCAGGCGTTGAAGCTGCTGCAGCGCGCCGCGGATTCCGTCCGCCTTTCCGTCGAGTCAGCTCGCAGAACCTCCGAGTGGAAAGCCGAACGCGACAACGCGGCGGCAATGATCGCGGAAGCCAAAGCCCTGCTGGCTCAGAACTCTTCAAATTCCGATCCCGCGATTCCTGAAGGAACCACCCTGGCGGAATTGGAACAGTTCCGTCTGGCGGACGAAGTGCGAGCCGAAGAAGCTCGAAAGAATCTGGAAGCATGGGAAGCTCGCGCGAAGCAGCGAACGGACCGCAAGCCGCAGATGCCGACGATCATTGAGAAGGCAAGGCAGCAACTGGCCGACGCGAGGAAATCTCTGGACGCTCCGGCACCCGAAGGCGAACCGGCCGTGCTGACACAGGCCCGGCAGACCGATCAGATGGCGCTGGTGCAGTTGCTGCAGCAGCAGCTCGATCAGTACCGCATTGAACAGGTGCGCTACGAGGCGCTGGCGGAGTGGTTTCCGCTGCAGCGAGACTATCTGTCCCGCACCCGCAATACCCTTGAAAAGCGTACGGAGTTCTGGAAGTCCGCCGTTGCGGAAGCTCGCCGCCGCGAAAGCGAACGCCAGGCGCAGGAAGCTCGCGAAACGCTGCGCAACGCCCACCCGGCTCTGCGAGATCTGGCGGAACGCAATTCCGAACTGACACAGCAGCGGAAGGCTCTGCAGGAACGTCTGGCCGCCTCAACCGCGAATCTGACTGCGGTCAACAGGACTCTGGACGGCCTGGAACACGACTTCCGGAACGTCGTCGAAAAGGAAGCCCGCGCCGGACTGACAACCGGCATCGGTCTGCTGCTTCGCAATCAGCGCAACCATCTGCCGTCGACGGAAGAATACGTTCGCATCCTGAGCGACACGGAAGCGGAAATCGTCCGGATGCAGTTGGAACAGATGCAACTGGAAGACGAACGCGACGACCTGACGGACCTGGACATTCGCACGCAGGCGACTCTGGACGAAATTCAGCAGTCCGGCGTCGCGATGACCGATCAGATTCAGAACATGGTCTTCGAACTGCTGCGTGACCGAAAGCGGTATCTCTACGATCTGCTGACGGACTATGGCACGTGTTTGCTGACGCTGGGCGAACTGGATGTCAGCAGCCGCCGACTGACCGACAGGATTTCTGAATACGAAAACTACATTGACGAACGCGTGCTGTGGATTCGCAGCGCGTCCGGCGTCGATACGGGCACGCTGCAGCGGATGGTGTCGGCCACGCAGGTCATGGCCAGTCCGCGGCACTGGGCCGGCGCGGGAAGTCAGTTGATTCGTGATGTCCAGTCGCGAACTCCGGCCTATGGCCTGGCTCTCATGGCGGGACTTGGCCTGCTTGTGTTTTCACGGCGCATCCGAATTCTGATCCGCAGTCTGGGACGAATACAGCACCGGCGAACTTCGGTGGGAATTCCGTCGACACTGCTGGCGCTGGGACTGACGGTGGTGCTGGCTTCGTGGTGGCCGGCCGTGACATGGCTGGTCGGCTGGAGGATGTCGTCGGAAGGAGCAAACGACTTCACACGTTCCGTCGCGGACGCTTTGCAGGCGACAGCAATTGTGTTCTGGTCGGTGGAAGTCTTTCGCCAGTTGTGCCGGCCGCAGGGAATCGCGGAAACATTTCTGGACTGGCCCGTCGACATCATCCGCGTGCTTCGAATCGGCCTGCGGCGTCTGCTGATGGCCGGCCTGCCGCTGGTGTTTCTCGTGGTCGTGGCCGAACGGCTGGACGAAGGCAAGTGGGCGGATTCTCTGGGACGCGCGGCGCTGGTGACGTTCTGCGTGCTGCTGACGGTTCTGCTTCGCGGCACCGTTCGTCCCGATGGAGCCGGGCTGGGCGAGATCCTGCGAAGCAACCCCACCGGCTGGATGTCACGAACAAAAACGATCTGGTATCCGGTTGTGGTTTCGGCACCGATCGCACTCGCCGCGCTGGCATTGATGGGTTACGTGTACACGGCGCAGCAACTGATGCTGCGGCTGCAACTGACACTGTCGCTGTGCGTCATTCTGACGATCGCCTACACGATGATCACACAGTGGATGCTGGAAGCGCGGCGGCGACTTGCCATGGAACAGGCTCGTTCCCGCCGAGCGGCTGCGATGGCCGCCGCGCAGCAGAACGGAGAAACATCCGGCAACACTATTCCCGCCGCGGAGATCCCTCGCGTCGATCTGTCCGTCGTGAATCAGCAGATGCTGCATCTGGTTCAGGGAGCCGCGTGTGTCCTGTTTCTGACGTTCGGCTGGATGATCTGGAGCCGCGTGCTGCCTGCTCTGCAGATACTGAATCGCGTCGAACTCTGGACGACAGCCGTTACGATCGCGAAGTCGTATGACCTTGGGAACGGCCAGAGCGAAATCCGCGAAGTTACACAGCTGCAGCCGATCATGCTGGGAGCACTGATCGTCGCGTTGGGAATTCTGGGAATTGCGGTCCTCGCAAGTCGCAACCTTCCCGGCCTGCTGGAACTGTCCGTTCTGCAGCGTCTTCCGCTGGATCACGGTGGTCGCCATGCCGTCACAACGCTGTGTCGTTACGCCCTGATGCTGACGGGTATCGTCATGGCCTGCCGAACAGTCGGCATCGGGTGGTCCAGCGTGCAATGGCTGCTGGCGGCACTGACCGTGGGCCTGGGTTTCGGGCTGCAGGAAATCTTCGCCAACTTCATTTCCGGACTCATCATTCTGTTTGAACGGCCAATCCGCATCGGCGACGTCGTTACGATCGACGGCGTCAGCGGCAGCGTGTCACGAATTCAGATCCGCGCGACGACCATCACGGACTGGGACCGCAAGGAATACATCGTTCCCAACAAGGAATTCGTCACCGGGCGGTTGCTGAACTGGACATTGTCGGACAAGACGAACCGCGTCATGATCAATGTGGGCGTGGCCTACGGAAGCGACACGGAAAAAGCGCTGAACCTGATGCTGCGCGTGGCGGAGGAGCATCCGCTGGTGATGGACGACCCCGCTCCCGTGACGACGTTTGAAGGCTTCGGTGACAGTTGCCTGAATATGGTTCTGCGGTGTTATCTGCCGAATCTGGATAATCGCCTGAAGGTGATCACAGACCTGCATTCGGCAATCGACCGGGAATTCCGCAAGGCACGGATTGAAATCGCATTTCCACAGCGAGACCTGCATCTTCGCACGGTCGCTCCCGGCGTGGCAGCGATTCCCCTCGAGGCTCCCGAAGAAGTTTCATCGTCCGAAGAGGTGCCCGACGAAACCGTCCGCGCCGGATCCAGGGCGGCTTGATGGCCCGTTGACTCATCGTCGCGCGGTACCGTTTTTCACGATCGCCCCAACAGCAACTTGCATCCCGGCGTACCACAGGGAGATTTCGAAGCGTGACAAAAGGAGCATCTCGTGGCAGCGATCGGGCCGGACGATGACAGTCTTCCACTGGACGACTCGCTGTCGGCCGTCCAGCCCGAAGTGACGCCTGCACCGGTCAGCAAACGCGAACTCATTGTCGTCGCGCTGCTGGTCGTTCTGGCCGATGTCACCATCTTTCGAGGCGAAGGGTACGCGGCGTACGCAGCTCTGTTTGCAATCGCTCCGCTGTTGTTTTGGACGGGAACTCCAACACGGAAAGTCACGTTCGCGTCTTCACTTGTCTTCCTGCTGCTTGCGCTTGTCGCGGCTCGTCAGTTGTGGAGCGGTTCTGCTCTGCTGACGCTCTGCGGCTGGGGACTGCTGTTCGCCTTTTCCATGGCACTCGCGGGATCGTGCCCGTTTGTGCTGGAAACTCTGGTCTTTGCATCGCAGACGGTTCGTTCCGGATTCGAAGGACTGAAGCAATACGGCAAAGTTCTGGAACGCCGAGCGGATGCTCAACAGCGCAGGCCCTGGATGAACACGGGCCTGCCGGCGGCCGCGCTGCTGGCGTTCGGTACCGTGTTCATTCTTGCCAACCCGGATCTGGTAACGATTGTCTCCACACGCCTGCAGATTGTTATCGATGCGATCAGTGACTGGCTGTCCGCGTTTTCGTTCTGGGAAGTTGTGTTCTGGGTTGCGGCACTGTGGGTCAGTGTCGGGCTGATTCGCCCGTACGTGACCGCCGCTCCGTCCGTTGCAGACGAAAGCCGGCCGGAAACTCCCGCCGCCGAAGCGCCGTTGTTGATCGCGTTTCGGAACACACTGCTGTCAGTGATCGCCTTATTCGCGATCTATCTGGTATTTGAGTTCCGAACGCTTTGGTTCCGCGAATTTCCGGAGACGTTCTTTAGGTCCGGCCGAGTCCACAAGTACGCTCATGAAGGCGCCGCGTGGCTGACGATGGCTCTGGCGATGGCAACCGTTGTCCTGTCACTGATCTTTCGCGGTGCAACGCTGGGCGATCCGCGGCTTCCGAAGATTCGGAAGCTGGCATGGCTGTGGTCGCTGGAAAACGGACTGCTGGCAATCACCGTCTATCACCGGCTGCTGATCTACATCGGCTACAACGGGATGACGCGGATGAGAGTCGTCGGGCTGCTGGGAATCAGTTGCGTCGTCATCGGCTTCATACTTGTCGTGTGGAAAATTGTCTTCAACCGGCGGTTCGCCTGGCTGCTGCGACGACACCTGCTGACGGTTGCTCTGGCGGTGCTGCTGTACGCGCTGCTGCCGCTGGACCCGATGGTGCATCGCTACAACGTCCGCCGAGTGCTGGCCGGAGACCTGGCTCCCGGAGTTCAGATCAGCGTTCATCCGATCACCGCGGACGGGTATCTGGTACTTGAACCGCTGCTGCAGTCCGAGAACGAAACGATCCGGGAAGGGATTCGGTCGATGCTGGCGGAACGGTTGATCCAGTGCGAACAGGACGCTTCGCTTTCGGCAGAGAGTGGCTGGTCCGCGTTTCAGCTTGCGGACGACATGCTGCTGCTTCGTCTCCGGGAGATTCGTTCGCGGCTTCAGCCGTTCCACGACAACGAAAGTCTGCGAAATAACGCCCGCAGGCAGTTCAACGAATTCCTGTTTCAGTGGTATTGATCGCAGCCGGTTCGCATTCGCAACAGTATCCGAGCGGTGGATGTCCGGGGGTTGGTGATGGAATTGCAGCTTTCTGATCACGTCGTGCTGGTCATCGGCGGAGCAAGCGGTATCGGGATGGCGACCGCCCGAACATTCGCGAACGAAGGAGCGCGCGTTGCCATTTGGGACCGCAGTGAACAAGTCACCGCGGCTGCCCGTGAAGTCGGCGATACATGCGGCGTCGAGTGTCGGGGAATTGTCGTCGACATCACCGACGAAGCAGGTGTGGCAGCGGCAATGGCGCAGACCACGGAGCTGCTGGGGCCGGTCGAACATCTCGTTCACGCAGCCGCGGTCGGATCGGGGAAATTCGGTTTTCCATTCACGAATCTGAAGCCGTGCGACTGGTCACGAGTTCTGCACGTGAACATCGTCGGCATGACAATCGTCGCCCACGCCGTTGCGCCGTCCATGGTGCGGCAGAGCAGTGGGACGATGGTGTTTGTGGCGTCGATCGCCGGACAGATCGGATCGCAGACGGACCCGCCGTACAGCGCTTCGAAGGCGGCCAACATCAACTTCGCTCAATGCCTGGCAAAGGATCTGGCGCCGCACGGAATACGCGTCAACAGCGTTTGCCCTGGCATGGTTCGCACGGCATTGAATCAATCCGTTTGGCAGGCATGGCACGATCAGACGCCGGAACCGGATCGCCTGAGCTACGAGGAATGGGCCGAACAGAAGATTCGGACCGTGACTCCTCTTGGAAAATGGCAGACCGCGGATTCGGTGGCTGACATGATCGTCTTTCTGTCATCAGCCCGAGCGGAACATGTCACAGGACAGACGATCAACGTCGATGGCGGTCAGGTCATGCACTGGTAGTTGGCAGGCGACAGACTTTTGCGGACACTGTTCAGCGCTGAACTGGTTCCTTCCGTTTTCCGCGCTGAAAGAATTCACATGAGTCCTGCTCCGTCGTCACGTCCGTGGTACACGCGAATTGGTCCGGGGCTGATTACGGCATGCGTCGTCATCGGTCCGGGAAGTATCATGACCAGTTCCAAAGTGGGCGTCAGCCAGGGCTATGCGATGCTGTGGGTGGTGGCAGCGTCGGTCCTGTTCATGCTGGTTTACATGACGCTTGGAGCGAAGCTGGGAGCCGTCGCCGCGCAGGCTCCCGGCGATCTGATCCGTATGAAGGCCGGACGCTGGCTGGCGATGCTGGTTGGCCTGGGCGTGTTTTTCATTTCCGCGGCGTATCAGTCCGGGAACAACATCGGCGTGGCCGCGGCATTCGCGGCGTTTGTTGATTCGAAGTGGGTCGTGACGGGACTGGTGATCGCTTTCAACGTCCTGGCGATCGCTTTTCTGTTTGCATTCCGGGACCTGTACCGCTGGCTGGAACGCCTGATGGCGGTATTCGTCGGGCTGATGCTGGTCAGCTTCGCCATCAATCTGATTCGACTGCAGCCCGATCCGATTGCCATGCTAAAAGGCTTTATTCCGTCGCTCGGTCCGTCCGGCCAGACTCCGGGCGGTGTTGATGCTTCCGGCGAGGCACTGGCCGTGCTGGGACTTGTGGGCACGACGCTGGTCATCACGGCAGCCTTTTACCAGGCATACCTGGTCCGTCAGAAGGGCTGGAAAGCGGAGGACCTGAAGCACGGTCTGATGGATGCTCGCGTCGGGTCCGTAATCATGTTTCTGATTACGGTGATGCTGATGTCGACGGCCGCGGCCGGTCTTCCGCGGGACGGCTCCGCTCCGCTGAACGATCCGGCCGACGTGGCGAAAGCGCTGGAAGCCACGTTCGGGCCGTCGGCGAAGGTCATCTTCTGCGTGGGACTGTTCTCCGCCGCGTATTCGTCGTTCCTGGTGAATTCCATGATTGGCGGGTTCATGGCGGCCGACGGTCTGGGACTTGGCAGCCGTCCCGACCAGCTTGGGCCGCGGATGCTGACCACGGTTGCATTGCTGACGGGGATGGCCGTGGGAGTCGCGGTGCTGGCGTTCGATTTCGATCGCACTCCCACCATTATCGCGGCGCAGGCGGTCACGGTGATCGCCGCACCGCTGGTGGCGGGAGTGCTGCTGTGGCTCACCAGTTCGCGGGACATCATGGGCGACCACGTCAACGGTCCGATCGCAACGAGCCTGGGTACCGTCGGCCTGCTGATTCTGATTGCGATGGCCGCGAAGATCGCCTTCAAGGACCTGCCAGCTCAGATCGACAAATACCGAACTCCGCCCGCCGCCGAGACCCGCGCATGAAACTGACGGCCACGCAGCTACAGACCTTTCGCCAGACCGGGCACGTCACGGTGGAAGGCATATTCACCGCCGAAGAGATTGCCGCAGCGATCAGCGACATGGAAGCCTGGAGCCGCGAGTTTCTAAGCTCACTGGACGAAACGCAGCACGGCTGGTTTCTGGAACGAAGGGCAGGACCGGAAGTCGTGCTCAGAAAGCTCGACAATCCCGTCTTTCATCGGCCCGTGTTTCGGACGATGGCGTGCGATGAACGCCTGACGGGAATCGTCGAGCAACTGATCGGACCGGGAGTCGGCGTCTTCTTCAGTCAGATCTTCTGCAAGCCGCCGGAAGTGGGAGGCCCGAAGCCCGTTCATCAGGACAACTTCTACTTTGGCCCCGATGACGAAGACGCGACGCTGACCGTCTGGATCGCTCTGGATGACGCGACGCTGGAAAACGGCTGCCTGTTCTACGCGGACGGAAGCAACCTCGGCCCGGTGTTGCCGCATGTTGCTCCCGAGAACGAGCCGTTCAACCTGCAGGTAACTGGCGATGAATTGCAGAACGCGATGATGACCGCGGCACCCGTGTCGGCCGGTGGCGTATTGTTCCACCACGGAAATACGCTGCATCAATCGGCCGCGAACCGCAGCTCGAAGTCTCGCCGAGCCGCCGCGTTTCACTACCTGCGAAACGGCGCCCGGCTGATGAAACCGTCGCTGACGTATGACGCCGCGGTCGCCGTGCGGATCACCGACGCCTGACGCGAATCGTCACGCCTATCGACCCGGTCGCCACGGTTCCGGCTCAACGGGGATGTTTCCCGAAGCGGTTGCCGCTCCGTTTCCAAACACTGGCGGCGACGTCGACTGCGGACCATTCCACTGAGCCGGACCGCTGCTGCCGTCAGCGGATCGAACGTCTCCGGAACGAACATGATCCGCCGACCTGACAACCGGCATCGTCATCGAAGCCGGTTGTGCCGTGATCACGGGCAGAGTTGTTCCCGCCTGAGGGTCCGACGTGTACTGAGCCGTGGCGGCAGGGATTCCGTTGACCGTGGTCGACGACGAAGCCTGCTTCACGATCCCCGGCTGTCTGGCCGAAGATGCCTGCGACGCGAACATCGACGACGCCTGCCCGGACGACGCGATTCCCTGCTGCGGCGTGATGGCCGGGGCGAATGAGGAACTCGGTCGGATCTGAGGAACTGCGGCGGACTGCACGATCGGCTGCCCGAAGGCCGATGACTGGCCCGACTGCGATACGCGACGCATTGCCGGATTGCCGCCGGCGCGTGCCAGCATGCGTTCGGCCTGATCTCTGGTGCGAACGTCCGGATGAGCCGCCAGCGAACGTTCAAACCAGGCAGCCGCTTCAGACATGCGGTTCTGCTCACTCAAAACAAAGCCCACGTTGTACATCGCCGCCGCTTCACCGACGGCATAGTCCAGGTGGTTCATCGCTTCCGTCAGGTGCCCGGCCCGGGCATATGCGATGCCCAGTTCGTAGCGCGCCACCTGATCAGTGGCATTGATGTCGGTGGCCTTCTGAAAGCTGGCAATCGCTTCGGTCCACGCGTCACGTTTCGCCTGAATTCGTCCAAGCTCGATCCAGACTTCTGCGCTGCCGGGATTTCGCGCCGCGGCGGCCTGCAAAATCTTCTGAGCCTCCGACGCTCGCCCGGTGGCGAATTCAATTCGGGCGATCCCGAGTCTCGCGGAAAGGTTGTCCGGATCGGCGGTCAGAATTTCCTGATACCGCTGCCGGGCTTCCGCATGCTGGCCCATGTCTTCCTTCCAGCGGGCAAAGGCAAGCTGAGCCTTGTCAGGCTCTTCCAGGCTCTTTTGAGCGGTCTTGAACTCAGAGCTCAGTTCCGTCTTGCTGCCGGCCAGCGGATCCGTTTCGACAGCCTGATCTCCGGCGGCCAGAAAGCGGTTCCAGCCCTTCCAGGAACGGCCGGAACTGCACCCGGCGGAAATCACAACGACCGACATTGCCAGCAGACAGAAGGGTTTCCGAAAGGGCATCACCGCGTCTCCGTACGCCTGAAAAGCAATCGTTCCCGCCGCAGCCAAACGCTGACATCCGTGCCCGGCGGGATCATTCGCGTAAGCCTTGGCACTGCGCAATTCCCGCCTTCGTTTCGTACTGCGGCATCATCCCTTGCAATCGTCACACCCGTCAGGATGTCTCAAACCGATTTCCTCGCCGCCTGGCTTTTCTGCGAACCGTGCAACTACAGTCACTGCCAATTGCCCCGGCTGCCAACCGGCGATTCCTGCCTGACGAAACTGCGGACGCCGGGCAGAATCCCGTCCTCCGGCGGCGTCGTGCGGAATGTCTGCCCGGACGGAACAGGGACGGACGCGGTCCCCCGCGAAGCGGCTTGTCCGAGTTTCGGAAATCGATCCGTTGCGGAAGTCTGGCGTTTCCGATGGTCGATGGATTTTGTAGAACGCCGGAGTCGGACGGTTCCGGGTCACTCGACGCAGCGGCTTTCGTCTTGCACCCGTGAAAAATTGCGGCCCGGAGTAATCGCGGCCAGGAGTTCTCGGGAACCGTCGGGCGGCGGCCCCGACTTCTTCTACAGCGACATTGGTGATCCGGACTGATTGTGTTTTCCCTTTGTTCTCGCGTCGGCAGGACCGAATGAGTTTTCCGCAGCCTTTTTATCGGTGGCGCCCTCATCCGTGGCATGGACTTCAGGTCGGCCCCGATCCGCCGCACCTGGTTCACGCCTTCATCGAAATCACACCGTTCGACCTCGTGAAGTACGAAGTCGACAAAGTCACGGGATACCTGCGAGTCGACCGGCCGCAACGGACGTCATCGCAGCCCCCGGCTCTGTACGGCTTTGTCCCGAGAACGTACTGCGGTCCACGTGTCGCAGCGCTGATGCCTCAGGCCAAACGCGGCGATGCCGACCCGCTGGACATCTGCGTTCTGAGTGAACGGCCGATCAACAAGTCCGAAGTCATCCTCAACGCGCGAGTCATTGGCGGACTGCCGATGCTGGATCATGGAGAAGCCGACGACAAGATCATCGCAGTGCTGGCGACCGACGCGATCTGGTCACACGTCGAGGATCTCGACGAACTTCCCCAGGCTCTCGTCCAGCGACTTCGCCACTATTTCACGACGTACAAAGTGATGCCCGGCGACACGTCGACGCAGGTGTCGATCGACACAATTTATGACCGCGCGCATGCCGAAAAGGTGATCGAAGCGTCAATCGCCGACTACGACGAAGAATTCGGCAGCCAGTGACGGATCACCCGGGCCACCGGCATCACCGCCGGAAATTCCCCGGAAGCGACCACTGCAAAATGACTCCGCAGCCGATACAATACGGGTGAACGAAGGGCACGGCGTCTGTGTCCGGACTGTATCGGGGGCGATCGGATTTGACTGGGTCACCGTCGATCAGGGTGGCGTGTCGTGGTTGATCAGTTGGCCACGTAAAAAGCTGATCAAACAATAACTGCTACACCGCAGTACTCTCTGGCTGCCTAGAAATAGGCCGTCCCGAATCAGGAATCCCCGTCTGAGGAGTCCGAAGTTCGGTTGCAAATTCAGACTGGCATCAACTCACTGGTCACCACGGTTGATGTAAGATTCGTTGTGATCTAGCGCCGGAAGGTCTTGTTCGCCGAACCTCGTCGTCGCGAATTCAATCATCGAACTACACACGTAGAAGCTCTGATCAAGGGTCCACAGGACGCGGGTTCGATTCCCGCCGCCTCCATTTCATTAGGGCACTTGCGATTCGTCGTAAGTGCCTTTTTCTATTTTTGCTTGCAACAAATCGCACGCCTGCAACGAGTTGCGAGCAGGGATCATGTTTCTGATAAGGGCACCGATGTTTTCTGGCTCTTCCGGGGAATGGGGGTGTTGCTGAGGGATCGGTCGATGATGGCTCGCCGATGTTCGACGTCAATGTTACTGATTCTTCGGTCAGATCTGACGTTGGGATCCAACAACACTGCGGTTCCGGTTGTTGATGCCCGCAGGGCAGGCACAACGTATTGGGGCAGAAAAGTCCGGTTGAGCCGGACTCCCTTCCCTCCGAACCGTGCGTGCGGTTTTCCCGCACACGGCTCTCCGGTTATTAGTGGACGGATTGAGCGAAACGAAAGTGGGCCTCTCGCAGCCAACAGAGACCGACTTTCGCAAGGTACGCATTCGGCCAGCGTTGGGTACGAGGTAAACGCCTGGGGTGAGCCGGCCGCCCTGGTGCGCAGCTTCCGGTACAGCGAGACTGCCGGACGGATACCGGAAGGACTCTGCGGTCTGCGGGGGGAATGACACTGCGGCCGTCGTCGCGGACGGGTGGCCGAAGGCGCCTTTGCGTCGCTGCCAATCAGGGGAACGGAAAGGCCGGAGCCGGATTGAGATTGCCTATCAACTGCCCCGTGATCCTGCCGGTCAGAGTATCACCGTCGAATGCGAAGAACTTCGTGCTGAACTCCCAATTGAATTCTGTGACGGCATGCGCATTACGTTCCGGGATGCGAAGAAACTCTGCGGTTCCCGTGGCGTTCAGCGTGACGGTACCGGTCTCCGCCCAGAATCCGTAAAACGCTGCGTAGTTCGTCATCAGCGTTCCAATCGTTCCCAGGCGAACCGGATTCTTTACCTGGGAAAGCTTTGCCTTCTTGGCCGGTTCGTAAAGACCCTGCCGAGTCTTGTCGAATTTCGCGCCGGTCAGTTGGGCGGGTGAACTGGGTTTCCCGGTGAACTCGCCACTGGTGCCGATGGACACTTCCAGTCCTTTCAAAGTCTCCTGCGCGGGAATCGGACCGTCGAAGACGACAGTTCCATACGACACCTTCTTGCCCTTCAGGGTTTCATCCGTCTGGCTGGATCCGTCAGGAAAGCTGAGGACAACACTGGTGACCTTCGTGTCCTCCCACGAATCCACCAATGCAGTGCGCAGACTGACGGGGGACTGCAGCCGAATCAATCGATCAAACGCCGGTTCGCCGTAAGCGATCGTCCAGCCCGATGTTGCTGAGTAGATAGTCGGGCTGGAATTGCTGGGCCCGGGGTCAGTTGCCAGGCGACATTGAAACGAACCACTCCAGTCGATTGTCACTTTCATCGCGGACCTCGTGCGGCAACGTTGCTATGGAAAGAGTGACGCGACAGCGTGAGACGGCAAACAGACGGAGTCGCTGCCGTGAATCGCGTCATCGGATGGCGCCGAAACAGCTTTCGGGCGCTTGCAACCATTGTCATTCAGCTGACGGTGACGGTTGCGTTGATTTCCTGAAAACACCTTCGCCGGGATTGTTTGTCCTGCTTTGCGCGACCGGACTCCAATCCCGTCGAACCCGCGCGCGACGGGATCGGAGTCCCATCGTACAAACCGCATGAATGATCCTGAGAAGCCAGCAGGCAGGGTCCGTACGGCGAACCCTGCCTGCGACTTGCTTTTCGTTCGTTCGTTCAAAGCTCCGTGTCAGTTGCCGACCACTTTGTTCGCGTCGGCTCGCAGGTACAGCCACACGAAGGCTTCGCGTTTCGGGCCGGGTTTCAATTCGGATAATTCCCTGTGAATGTCCGAGTACTTCTGAACCAGGTTCCGGTACTCATCCGACGTCAGCAACTCCTGGCGTTTCTTGTTCGCTTCGTCAGGTGTCAAGTCCTCGGACTCCTTTAGCAGCTTGCTCTGCAGAGACGTGAGTTGATTGATCAGTTCTCCCTGCTGCTTCTGAAGTTCCGCGGCCCGAGTTTCCTGTTCTTCGGAGCTGTCTTTTGCCACGGGCGTCCACTGCGAATACCCGCCCACGACCAGGTCGAGTTGTCCGTCACCGTTATAGTCGACGACATCAACGTACAGGCCGCTGTCCGGGCGAGTCGGCGTCTCCGTACCCCTGGGGCTGGGCGGAATCAGCGTGACCGGCTTTGCAAACTGAGGATCGCCGGCGTGGCCGATGTTGCGATACCAGAAGATTCCGCCGCCTGGGCCGTCACCGTAGGAGTCGCCAAAGTTGCCGCAGACGAGATCCATCAGGCCGTCGGCATCCCAGTCAACCAGGTAGGGCGCTGTCATGCCGCCGTTCAATTCAAACGGCTTGGAATCGCTCAGCACCGGAATGTTTCTGCCGGTAAACTTCGGTTCGGCGCTGCTGCCTTCGTTCATCTGCCGGAACAGCCGGCCGCGATTCTTGTCGCCCAGCAACAGGTCGAAGTCGCCGTCGTTGTCCCAGTCAAAGGCGACAGACGACACGCAGTGCAGTTGACCGTCGGTGTTGTCGCTGATCGTTCGACCGGTGTCGTCCCATTTCGTGGTGTCGTAATTCCAGAATTGAGTCAGCAGCACGCGTTCGCCGTTTGCGTCCAGAATCCGCTGCGGGCGGTCGAAGCCGTCTTTGCTGCCGTAGGCCACGTGAGGTGAGCCGTCGAACGTGGCGGTGAAAATGTCAACATGACCGTCGGCGTTGAAGTCCACAAACTGTGGAGCCATCCCGATACATCACCAGTTGTCGAATTTGATCGGCTGCCCGTCGGCGGTCGTCAGCGGTTCCAGTTGGCTCCAGGCGGTGGAATTTTCGTCTCCGGAGCGTTTTGCGAACAGCAGCCGTCCGGTCAGATCTCCGATCAGCATTTCCGCGACGCCGTCGCCGTCGAGATCCTGAAGTTTCGGGGACGGGTAGTAAATCCCGTTGCCCATCGGCTCATTTGCGGCCGTCAATTGCACCGGCTTTTGAAACAACGATTTTGCATCCTCCGCTGACGCTCGCGGCAGCCAGGCCGAACAAAGCAGCAGCAAAGAGCAAACGGAAATCGTGACTCGCATGGATTCTGTTCTCCTTGTCGGAAGGATCTGAAAACTCAGTCGCAAACTCTGGTCCGGGCACGAAACAGTGGTGACGCCTGCCGGACCGAATCCGGGGAGCGTTTTATCGGGAATTCAGACGGCGAGCCGCCAGGGGACCGCCGTTGGCCGGGCGTGCAACAGGTTTCAGTGTTGCGACGTCGGCGTTTGCGAACAAGTGGGTCGGTTGTCACGCGTCGGTACCGCTGACTCGTCGGACAAGTCTTCGAAACGCAGGCCGGACCGATTTGTGGAGCAGCCGCGAGAATGATCCGTCGAGCTGTCGGACGGCGATCAGTTCCACAACGTCGGCGAAATCCCTGTGCAGGCGCCGCATGTTCGCCATGCCGCAGGCAAGTTTCATTTCGATGATCCGCGACAATCGCAGTACCGTCAGTCCGTCGATGGTCTCAACATTGTCGCCCCCGGCAGGCTCGGGAATTCGGACTTCACCGCCGCCCGCATCATCTCCGGACAACAGAAACTGCACGGGAACTCCGGAATCCGTTCGAAATTCCTTTGCGCCGGCATCCCACACAAGCCCCGCTTTGGTGAGCAGATTGTGCACTCGGTCAGCATCCGCGGGGTGTACGATCAAATCCAGATCAACCGTGTTCCGTTGGTAACCGTGCAGACATACGGCGACTCCGCCGCACACTGAATACGCAATGTCGGCATCCGAAAGGACCTGGCCACAGCGCACTGCGGCGTCCCACAGGCTTTCGTTTTCAAGCATGGCATAAATTCTTCGTGCGGCTGTCATGGCGGCTTTAGATGAATGGACTCCTGCGGAAATTCCCGGTGATTTGACACCTGAAATCCCGCACGGCGGCCGGTGCTCAGCGTTCTCAGGCCGGACGGGGAATCGGAAAACGAAAGTACACTTACCGCAACACTGCAAGATTCACGTATTGCCTTTCAGAAGGAACGGCGGTGACGCCAGCGGAGAGATGAAGTATAACTGCCGTGGTTTCTCGTTCACAGATGTCGTATCCGCGGGTTTCGCAGTGGAGCATGCGGAGCGGGCTCATGATTCCCAATCGAAGACCGACAACGTTGCTGCTGGCCGCCGCACTGACGCTGGCGACCTGCGTCCGCCCGGGCGTCGTATTCGCGCAGGTCGGGAAAGCTCCCGTGAAGGTGACCGCGGCGCTGCAAAGTCAGCAGCCCGTTGCACCCGGCGCCGAAGCGATTGTTGAAGTAGTCGCCGAGATCACCAGCGATCTTGATTCGAAGGGAAAGCACTGGCACATCTATCCTCGCCGCGAGCAGCACCAGGGAATCGAGATTCCGACCAGCATCACGGTGGAGTCCGAAGCCCCGGCGATCACGATCGGTGAAACTGTCTGGCCCGCACCGGGATTCATTCAGAACGCGTTCAACGAACTGCAGCCGGCCTACGAAGGCCGCGTCGTGTTTTCCATTCCGGTGACCGTTGCCGCCGACGCTGCGCCGGGAAAGTACGCTCTGAACATCGCGTTTCGATATCAGACGTGTGCCAGCCTGTGTCTGCCGCCGACGACAGAGAAGCTGACCGTCGCGCTGACGGTGGCCGGCGATTCTCCGGGCGCGCCGCCTGAGTCTCCGCCCGTCGGAAACGCTGCGGATTCGCCGGCAACTTCCGGCGACGATTCACTGGGCACGGATACTGCGCCTGCGCCGTCGGCACCTGGGGAACCAACGTCCGATGACTCCGGCCATGCCGCTGCCGGTTCGACAGCCAATGGCACGGAAAGCGCTGCCGGCGACTTTCAGACAAACGTGTTCGGCACGAACTTCGGATTTTCGGCGAACAGCGCCTTCGCGATTCCGCTGTTGCTGCTGTTTGCGTTTGTCGGAGGATTTCTGCTGAACCTCACTCCCTGCGTGCTGCCCATCATTCCCATCAAGATCATGGGACTGACGCAATCGGCGGCCGGGGACGCTCGCCGGTCCAGAGTTCTGGGAGTGTCGATGGGGCTGGGGATTCTGGCGTTCTGGCTGGCGATCGGCGCAGCGATTTCGTTCGTCAGCGGATTCGACAGCATCAGTTCGCTGTTTCAGCGACCGGTGTTTGGAATCAGCGTCGGCCTGTTCATCGCGTTCATGGGGATCGGAATGCTGGTCGACATGACCATCCAGCTTCCTCAGGCCGTGCATCGCATCAACCCCAAACACGACACGCTGCACGGCGCGTTTCTGTTCGGAGTCATGACAGCGGTGCTGTCGACTCCGTGTACCGCTCCGTTCATGGGCAGTGCCGCGGCCTGGGCGACGAAGGCCAATAGCCCCGGTCTGGTGCTGGCGGTGTTCGCGTCGATCGCCATCGGCATGGGCTGGCCGTATGTCCTGCTGTCGTGGTATCCGAAACTGGTCAGCAAAGTTCCTCGAACCGGTCCGGCCAGCGTGCTGGTCAAGCAGGTGATGGGTCTGCTGATGCTGGCCGTGGCGGCTTTCTTTGGAGGCACCGGAGTACTCGGCCTGGTCAAACAGCATCCACACCTTGGACCGGTGCTGCACTGGTGGATCGCCACCGGGTTCGTCGCGGTGATGTCGGTATGGCTGACACTGCAGACGTTTCGCATCACGAAGTCGACGGTCAAGCGAATCGGGTATTCGCTGCTTTCGCTGGCCTTGTTCGCCGGCATGGCGATCTGGTCGAACGGGGAAACCGCCGATTCGTGGGAAGCCATGGTTCGCCATGATACCGAAACCGAACAAATGAAGGCCTATGTGACTCAACTGGAGGAAGCGGTACGCAACGGCGCCGGCCGTCACGTGCTGCAGCTTCGTCCTCCGCCGTGGCAGGACTACGACCCGCAGCGATACGCTTCCGCCAGAGCCAGTGGTCAGGTCGCGATCGTCCACTTCACCGCCGACTGGTGACTGAACTGCAAGGCTCTCTGGAAGACCGTGTTGTCTTCCAATCGCATCCGGCAGCTTGTGGAATCCGATGAATCCCTGGTGACATTCAAGGCTGATACCACGGTCAACACCAGCGTGGCGGCGCAGTACCTGACGGAACTGGGAGCAAAGGGCATACCTTTGATCGTGGTCGATGGCCCGGGAGTCGACAAACCTCAGCTTGCTGACTTCTACACCACCGAAAGCCTGATCGAACTGATCGATCGAGCGCGCGGCGTCGCAGGTTCTGCGCAACGTGACGAACGTCGTCACCTGCACTTACCGGATGCGACCTCGGTCGCGACTTTTTTGAATGGACGATCGGATGGACGACAATCCCTACGCCGCGCCGCAGAGTAGCGATTCCGCCGTGGGAGTACTCAGTGGTTCCCGGGAAGACCTGCGAGCCGTCGCTCGCTACCAGAAGGTGATCCTGATCTGTATTGCGATCTACCTGCTGGCTGTGGTATCGCAATTTCTCCTGCCGGAAACACTGCGGCTTTTTCTGGGACTCGGAATGCTGGCCGTCGGACTCACGGGAGCCGTCTTTACGTTCATGTTGGCGATCAAGGTCTACGGAACGGGAATCGGAATCCTGCTGGGGCTTTTGACACTGATTCCCTGCATTGGTCTGATCGCACTGCTGGCCGTCAACGCCAAGGCAACGAACGTGCTGAAGCAGAACGGAATACCGGTCGGACTTCTGGGCGCCGATTCGTCGAGCATCTGAGCACTCGACGGCGTCAGGGCACAACTGCCACGCCTCCCAGCGCTGTGTGCGGGGAAGGCCCGCGCATCATGCACCTCTCCCAGCGCAGCGGCAGGGAGAGGTCGGGCCAGCGGAGCGATGCCCGGGAGAGGGCCGAGTGCGCGATCGACGTCGTGACAACGCAGGGCGACCAATGCGCGGACGTGCCCTCCCCCGAACGTCGCTTCGCTCGTTCGACCCCTCCCTTTTGGCCTTCGGCCGGGAGGGGTTCCTTCACCAGCACCGCACGTTGCAGGTTCTTGCAACCACCTCTCACGGCGAAACGCCCGAACGCAGTTCCTGCAATCAGGCGAGAGTGACGCTGCCATTGGCGAGCAGCAGCAGGCAGTCGGCCAGCCGTTTGGCTTCGTCGTGGCTGTGCGTGACGTGCATGACGGTGACGTGTTCTTCCCGGCGGACGTTTTGCAGCAAGTCGCACATCTGCTGCCGCGTTTCCGCATCCAGAGAACTCAGCGGTTCGTCAAGGCACAGGGCAGCGGGCCGAAATGACAGCGCCCGCCCCAGAGCCACTCGCTGCTGTTCTCCGCCGCTGAGTCCCGGAGGCGTGCGGTCCAGCAGGTGTCCGATGCCCAGCAGTTCGGCCAGTTCGGACACTCGCCGCCGAATCACCTGCTTCGACGACTTTCGAACCACAAGCGCAAACGCCAGATGATCGCGGACGGACATTCGGCGAAACAGGGCTCCGTCCTGAGGCACGTAGCCGATTCCCCGAACCGCCGGGTTCAGGTCGGTGACATCACTTCCGTTCAGCCGAATGCGACCGGAAACGATTCGGCGCAGCCCGATGATGGATTCCAGAATTGTGGTCTTGCCGGTGCCGGTGCGCCCCATCAGCACAGCGTACTTTCCCGTCGGCACCGTCAGCGACACATTGGTCAACTGAAAGCTGCCGGCTCGAACCGTCAGATTCTCCACAGCGATCATGCCGATTCCCGATTTCTGCCATTCGCGCGGCGAAGTGACACACGTTCACTGACCGGCTAAATTTCTCCGTCCGCGATTGCGAGCCCGGTCCGGAGCGATCGCATTGTGGCCATTCTTTTTCGAATGCCAAACGACGAACCTGTGCTGATTCCGCTTTTCTGTCTTGTCGCGTTTCTGGTCGGAGGCATCCCGTTCGGGTATCTGGCCGGCCGCGCGCTGCTGAAGGACGACATTCGGAAACACGGCAGCGGCAACATCGGAGCCACCAACGTCGGCCGTGTCATCGGCTGGAAGTGGGGCGGACTGGTGCTGGTCCTGGACGCGTTGAAGGGCATGCTGCCGACCTGGCTGGCGATGAAGGTCGCGAGCGAACAGTTGCCCGAATCACTGCGTCTGCACGCTGCGGTTGCGACAGGGATCTGCGCGATCATCGGCCACATGTATCCGGTTTACCTGAAACTACGCGGCGGAAAGGGAGTCGCGACGGCTCTGGGTGTCGTGCTGGTGCTGGCTCCGAAGGCCGTCGGAGTCGCGTTTGTCGTGTTTCTGGCCGTGACCGGTCTGACTCGCAAGGTCGCGCTGGCGTCGATGGCGGCCGCGGTCACGTTTGGAATCGTGCAGTTGTGGCTGATGGGAACAACTGCCACCGAACCGCAGTTTTCGTCGATGACAGCGTTTTCCGTGCTGGTCCCGCTGCTGATTATCTGGCGGCATCGAAGTAACATCATGCGGATGTTAAGCGGCACGGAACCACCGGTGACAAAATCGGCCGCTCCTGATTCTGCCCGGCGGGACTCTGACGACACGAACTGATGTCGCAGGTGCGTCGCCGTTAGAATTCATAGCCGCCCTTGTCCTTCTGCGCCGGCTCCCGATCCTGTCGGCGTCGTCCGGTATCTGATTTCGTTCGCATTCCGTGCGAGGCGTCGATCGCTCGCCGATGAAGTCGAACCATGTACTGCGAGTATTGCAATTCGTTTTCAGGACCGTTGCAGCCAAATGCCAACCGCACTTTCACAAACGTCCGCCGTCGAATCTTCGTCGCCGGCCTTCGTCAATATCTCCGCCTACAAATTCGTGGCGTTGAACGACCTGGAACGGCGCCGCGCCGATCTGCGGATTGTTGCCGACCGGCTGAAGCTGAAGGGCACCGTTCTGCTGAGTCCCGAAGGCATCAATCTGTTTGTCGCCGGGCCGAGAAAAGCCATCGACGAATTCGTCGACCACATTCGCAGCGACACAATGCTGGCGGATCTGCAGACAAAGGAAAGTCTCAGCCGGCACCAGCCCTTCAATCGCATGCTGATCAAACTCAAGCGGGAAATCATCGCGTTTGGTGTGCCGACCGTGAATCCGATCGAAGGCACTTCCCCAAAGCTGCCTCCTTCCGAACTGAAACGCTGGCTGGATGAAGGTCGCCGCGTCCATCTGCTGGACACTCGCAACGACTACGAAATTGAGATCGGCACCTTCGAGAACGCGATCCCGGCCGGCGTCGACAATTTCCGCGACTTTCCGGAAGCCGTTGAACGTCTTCCGCAGGAAATGAAGAACGAACCCGTCGTCATGTTCTGCACCGGCGGAATTCGGTGCGAAAAGGCCGGGCCGTTCATGGAACAGGCGGGATTCAAACACATCTTTCAGCTTGAAGGCGGCATCCTGAAGTACTTTGAGGAATGCGGCGGCGATCACTATGACGGCGATTGTTTCGTGTTCGATCAGCGAGTGGCCGTGGATCCGAATCTGCAGGAAACCGACTACGGCCTGTGCTACGTCTGCCAGGAAGTTGTGAGTCCGGAAGATCAGCAGTCGGAGAAATACGTTCCCGGCGAATCGTGTCCCAGGTGCTATCGGGAACCTGACGAACAATTACAGGAACGGCTGGCACAGCGAAATCAGCAACTGCGGCAGATTGCGGATCCGCTGCCTGGCAGCCAGCCGTACTTCAATCGGCGGCCGCTGAATGTTCCCGAACGCTTCACCGGACAGTCACTGATCGACTTCCTGTGCAGCTGGCATCCGCAGGTTTCGCGCGACGTCTGGCTGGAGAAAATCGCTGCGTCACAAATTGTCCCCGGACCGCGCTATGGGCGACGAAAACGCCGGAAGAAGTCGGCGGAAGAATCGCTGCCGCTGTCTCCTGATCGTCCGGTGCGCGGCGGCGAACGTTTTGAACATCTGCTGCCGGGAACCGTCGAACCGGACGTCGACCCGTCGGTTGAAATTCTGTTTGAGGACCGGGACTTTATCGTCGTCAACAAGCCGGCTCCGCTGCCGCTGCATCCTTCCGGCCGGTTCCATCGCAATACGCTGCATTTCATTCTGAACGAACTGTACCGGCCCGAACGACCGCTGCTGGTTCATCGTCTGGACGCAAACACGTCCGGTGTGCTGGTGCTGTGCCGCAGGCGAGCCGTGGCGAAGATCATCCAGCCTCAGTTTGAACAGCGAGCCGTCCGAAAGACGTACCTCGCACGCGTCATCGGACACCCGCCGGACGATGCCTTCGAATGCGCCGCTGCCGTTTCCGATTCTCCGAGCGACAACGGCATTCGTACGATTGACCCGACAAACGGTCTGGCAGCCGTCACACGATTCAAAGTTCTGCATCGCTTCTCCGACGGCACGTCGCTTCTGGAAGTGACGCCGGAGACAGGACGCACAAACCAGATTCGCATTCATCTGTGGCATCTGGGATTCCCGATTGTCGGCGACCCGACATACCTGCCGGCGAGCGGGCTTGGGGAAAACATCACGCTGAATGTCGGGTCGCCGCCGATGTGTCTGCACGCGTCCGCCATTTCCCTGCACGATCCGACCGGAAACCAGCGCCAGTTTCGCGCTGCTGATCCGGCCTGGGCTGCTCACGACGCGCTGAGACAGCCGGAGTGATTTCCGCGTTCCGATCGATCGCGAATCCGGCTGCAGCGGGCGACGATCGCGGGTCCACCGCGCGGGATGCGCGCCGTTTCGCGTCGGAATAATCCGTCCTATTCGGCTCGGACCGGCCGGAAGCCTCAAATCGCGGAAGCATTGGCACAGATTCGTGCCTACCATTTACCGCAAAAACAGCCCGACACGCAGTTTCCACCGGAATCTTTCTGACCCATCCGCGAACAACCGACGAATGCCGCCGGTAACTTTCCATGAAAACACTTCTCAAGATCCTGATTGTCCTGGGCGTGCTCGGCGGCGGAGCGTATGCCGCGTTGTCGGCAGGTTCCAACTGGCTGAAGGAACGCAACAAGCCGAAGTTTCGCACCAGCAAAGTCGAACGCGGCAACATCCGCATCACGGTCAACGCCACGGGCAAGGTCAAGCCTCCGCTGGAATACCATGTCGGCAGCTTCGTTTCGGGGCCAATCCTGGAACTGCTGGTCGACTGGAACGACGAAGTCTCCAAAGACCAGCTTCTGGCGACCATTGACCCGCGGATCTACGAGGCGAACGTGCAGCGCGACGACGCGGCGCTTAAGACGCGAATCGCGGAAGTGGAACGCGTCAAGGCCCAATTGCAGCAGGCTCGCAACGACAAGGCGCGCGGTGACCGGCTCCGGGAGGAAAACCGGGATTTCATCGCCCAGTCGGAACTTGATCAGCTGCGGTTCGGCCTGATGGCACTGGAAGCGCAGTTGACGATCGCCGAAGCGTCGGTCGCCCAGGCTCGCGCCAGTCTGGAGAATTCCCAGGCGAACCTGAACTACACAAAGATCAAGTCGCCGGTCGACGGTATCGTCACGCAGCGACTGATTGAACCTGGTCAGACTCTGGCGGCTCAGTTTCAGGCTCCGGAACTATTCGTCATCGCTCCGCGAATGCGCGAGAAGATGGAAATCCACGCATCCGTCGATGAAGCGGATATCGGTCTGATCAAGCAGGCCAAAGAAGCCGACCGGCCCGTTTTTTTTGAAGTTTCGGCCTACGAAAACGAGCTGTTCAAAACGGGAAAGATCGAGCAGATACGCCTGAAGTCGACGGAGCTGCAAAACATCGTGACGTACCCCGTCGTGGTCTCAACGCCCAATGAAGAAATGAAACTGCTGCCCGACATGACCGCGTCCCTGACGTTTCAGGTCCAGGATCACGACAACGTGCTGAAGGTTTCCAATCAGGCGATCGGCTATCTTCCCGAAGACAAGGCGTACGTCGTGGAAAGCGACCACGACAAGCTGGATGTTCGCGCGGCGGCCGCAAGGAAGGCCCAGGAGAACGAAGATTCCCTGGACGACAAGCCCATCGACGAAGTCGTCGCGGCGGCCTCAAAAGGCGAAACCAAACACGTCTGGATTAAGGAAGGGGAAAAGCTGAAAGCCGTGGAAATCCTGATCGGGGTCAGCGACTACCAGTTCACGGAAGTCCTCAGCGGTGATCTGAAGGAAGGCGACGAAGTCGTGATGGGGCTGGAAGTAAAGGAATAGCATGGACCTGCTGCTGACGATTTCCGTCGCGATCCGGGCACTCGGACGCAACAAGATGCGGGCCGGACTGACGGTACTGGGCGTTGTCATCGGCATTGCCGCTGTCACCACAATGGTGTCGATCGGCAGCAGCGCCGGTCAGCTTGTGCAGAGCGAACTGCAGTCGTTCGGCACCAACTTCCTGTTCGTGACGGCCGGCGCGGAACGGCGCAACGGAGTCCAGCAGATGAACATGCCGACTCTGACGGAAGGCGACGCCGAAGCCATCGCCACGCAACTGGAATCCGTGCGAGCGGTTTCGCCGCTGGTCGGAGGCAACAAGCCGGTGATTCGCGGCAATAACAACTGGCAGCCGCAGGAAATGTTCGGCGTCGGAGTCGACTACCTGAAGATCCGGTCGTGGGAGATCGCCGCCGGAGGATTCTTCACCGAGCGAGACGTCCGTTCGGGGAATCGCGTGTGCGTCATCGGGTACACGCTGGTGCGCGAATTGTTCCAGACAACAAACCCCATCGGTGAACAGATCCGCGTGGGCACAATTCCGTTTACCGTCGTCGGTGTGCTGAAGAAAAAGGGAGCCGGGCTGACAGGTGAAGATCAGGACAACGTCATTTTCATGCCCTACACGACGGTCAAGAAACGCCTGAACGGTTCTTCGTTCGACGACGTTCACGCCATCTTTGTGTCCGCGAAAAGTCCGGCGCTGATTGCCGCGGCGACGCGAGACATCACTCAACTGCTGATGGACCGTCATAACATCTCCGTCGGCCAGAAACCGGATTTCGAAGTTCACAGCAGTAGCGAGATCTCTCAGGTGCTGGGAACCATCACCGGCATCATGACGGCCATGCTGGCTTCCATCGCCGGAATTTCGCTGCTTGTCGGCGGTGTCGGCATCATGAACATCATGCTGGTGTCAGTCACGGAACGAACTCGCGAAATCGGCACGCGGATGGCCGTGGGAGCTCGCGGGAAGGACATCCTGATTCAGTTTCTGATCGAATCCGTCGTGCTGTCATGCATCGGTGGAGCCATTGGGATGGCTCTGGGAATCGGCGCGTCCGTCGGCATCACGGCGATCATCAACGAACTCAGCAGCGGCAGCGACTGGCCGGTTGTCGTGTCGATCCCGGCGGCCGTCGTCGCCATGATCTTCGCGGCGTTCGTGGGAGTCGTCTTCGGCCTGTATCCCGCCTGGCGAGCCAGCCGGCTCGATCCCATCGACGCCCTGCGGTATGAGTAGTCGCTGAATCATGGCTCTGATCGAACTGAACAAAGTCCGCAAGACCTACGACCTGGGCGAAATTCAGGTTCACGCGCTGCTGGAAACAACGCTCAACATCGAACGCGGCGAATACGTTGCACTGGTGGGACCGTCGGGCTCCGGCAAGTCGACACTGATGAACACGCTCGGCTGCCTGGACCGGCCGACGTCCGGAAGTTTTCTGCTGGACGGAGTCGAAGTCGCCACCATGTCCCGCAACGCTCGCGCTGCCATTCGCAACAAACACATCGGCTTCGTGTTTCAGAATTTCAACCTGCTGAACCGCACATCGGCTCTGGAAAACGTCG